>JAITGB010000237.1 GCA_031280945.1 Spirochaetales bacterium | reverse complement strand
CCGGGGGCTGTGGACGCGAAGGTGAATCTGGAGCTTGCTTTGCGGAAGCTCTCTTCGGGGGCGGGGGGGGGTTGGGCTGCGGGGGGTTTTGCGGACAAAACCCCCGCGGGGGTGATGGCCCGCGCAAGGGATTGGAGGGGGCCGAAGGCGACTTGCCCGCAGGGCAAGGCCGGAGCGAAGCGGAGCCCCGCAAAGCCCGACCGTGCGCTTTTTTCCAGAGGAAAAAAGCGCGAGGGTGCGCCCAAATTCTTCTCTTTCTGACTCTTCTTTTTCTTCTTGCGTCCTGCGGAGAGGGGGGGGCGTACTTTGATGTTTTTCAGGGGAACTACGAATTTGGGCGGGGTATGTATCAGGCGGCTATTGTGTCCTACATGAGGGCTTTGGATGCCTATGGGGAGGGGGGCGGCAGGGCGTGGGTTGAGTATAATTTGGGCTGCGCGTATTACTCTTTGGGGGAGGCTTCTTCGGCGCTTTCTGTGTGGGAGAGGGCGGGTTTGTCGGAGGATAGGGAGCTTCTTTTTCATGTTGCCTATAACAAGGGGTGTTTGTTTTCGGAGCTGGGGCGCTACCGCGAAGCCTGCGGGGAGTTTCGGCAGGCTTTGAGGCTGGACCCGGGGGCTGTGGACGCGAAGGTGAATCTGGAGCTTGCTTTGCGGAAGCTCTCTTCGGGGGCGGGGGGGGCTCCCCGGCAGGGGCCTGGGTCTGGGCCTTACGAGGAGGCTGCGGGGGATGAGGCGGGGAGAATTTTGGATTACGTTAAAAGGAAGGACGCGACAAAATGGGTGGCTGCGGACGAGCTTGCTGGTTCTGCCGGCGACGACTGGTAACCGCGGGGGCGGTGTTTTTCTTTTTCTTCGGGGGTTTGGGGCTGTGGCCCCAGGACGCTCCGAGGCTTGTTCTTGCTCCTGAGCGTGTTGAGGAGGGTTTTGAGTTTACTGTGAGTTTTGTTGTTCCGCATCCCCGGCCTGAGGATGTGGGCGTTGAGCCTGAGTTCCGTTTTCCTCCCGCGGTGGAGCTTGTAAGGGGGCCTGAGATTTCGCCCGCTGTGCTGAAAAATCCTGTCTCAGGAGAGTGGGAGCGTTTGACGCGGGTGAGTTTTTTGCTGCGGGCGGTGCGTCCGGGAAGGAGCGTTTTGGGGCCTGTGCCTTTTTCGCTGGGAACGGGGGATTTTCTTACGGCGAGTGTTCTTCTGGAGTGTTCGCGCGCGCAGGCTCCCACGGCGTCTTTTGACCTTGTGTGGAGGTCTTCTCCTGGGGAGCTTTACGAGGGAGAAAGCTCTGCGGTTTTTCTTGAGATGACGAACCTTGAGGGGATTAGTGTTCCCGAACTTGTGAGCTCTCCGCGTCCGGGAGGGGCGCTCTTTGAGGAGGTGAAGGGTTTGGGGGGCATTACGGGCTACACTGTGGGGGAGAGGGAGCTTTTCAGCATGACTGTGGCTTCGTGGCTTCTTACGCCGTCTTCGGCGGGCCGTGTTACTTTGCCTGCCTCTCGTGTGCGGGCGGGGGGAGTTACGGTTACTTCGGCTCCGTATTCGATAAATGTGAGGGGTTTGCCGCCTGAGGTAAAAACAAGCGGGGCTGTGGGAAAGTTTACGGTGGATTCGCGCCTCCAGCGGGGGGAGATTTCTTTGGGGGAAAGCGTGAGTCTTTTTTTTCGTGTTAGGGGGGAGGGGAATTTGAACTATCTCCAGCCGCCTCTTGTGAGCTGTGAGGGTGTTCTCATTACTTCGCGGGAGGTGTCGGCGAGCCACTTGCCTTTTGAGCGGGGCTACAGGGGGAGTACGGAGTGGGAATTCCGTTTGTCGCCCCAGAACGCGGGCGATTTTACGCTGACTGTGCCGCGTTTTTTTTGGCTTGACCCGGAATCCGGGGAGGTAAGCTCCGCGCCCGCGAAGGACTATAGGCTGAGGGTGCTGCGGGAAGAGGTGTCTGCGGGCGGGGGCCCTCCTTTGGGGAAACCGGGGGTGCTTTTTTCGCGGAATCTTGATTCGGTTGAGGCGTGGGACTTGTGCGATAAGCCGTATCTGTACGGGTTTCTTCTTCCCGCGGGTTTTTTCTTTGTGCGCGGTATGCGCCGCGCGAGACCGAAAAAGAATTCGCGGGCCCTGTTTTTTTCTCTGGCCTTCCGGTTTCCGGGCGGCCTTGTCCTGGGCGCTGTGTTTACGGGGGTTTTTTTGTGCGGGTCATCTTATGCGGGGGCCGGGGACGTTACGGAACTGGAACGCTCCGAATGCCTCGCCCTGGTGGACAGGGGCGCGGAAGCCTACGAAAACGGGGCCTATGGAGAGGCTCGTGAGGCTTTTCTTCTGGCCAGGGAGGGGCTTCCCACGAGTCCAGGGATTTATCATAATCTGGGTCTTGCAGCCGATGCTCTGGGGGACAGGGCTTTTTCGATTTTCTATTTCCGCAGGGCTGTTATGCTGAACCCTTCCGCTGCCCTCTTGCGCAGCCGCCTTGCGGAGGCCGAAAGAGCGGCGGACATTACCCACGCCGCGGCTGTTCCTGATTTTCACCCGGATTTGTTTTTCCTCCTTTTAGCGGCCTTCTGCGCGGCTCTGGCAGGGATGCCCTGGCTTGTGCGGGGGAGGCACGTTCTTCTTGTGTGCGTGGGGTTTTTGCTTTTCGGCGCTCTTCTTTCGGGAGCCGGGGAGGTGTACCAGTCCTCCGCCCGCTTACGTCCCTGGGGAATTGCCGCGAAGGGCGGGGGGGAGATGCGGAAGATTCCCCGCGCCGAGTCTTCGAACTGGCTTACCCTTGCGGAGGGAACGGCTGTTGACATTATAAGCCGCGGGGAGGATTTTTTCCTCGTGCGCACGGGAACGGGCATAGAGGGCTGGCTCGAAAGAGGAGAGCTCCTCACGGACGATGAGGGGGGCGTGGACGCCGCAAAAACCAGAACGGAAGCGGAGGAAAAAGAAGCATGAAAGCGGAAAACGGAAACCCCATGGAAAAATGGCTCGAAGCCTTTCCTCCTCCCAAAAGCGCGGGCGCGGACAGAGAGGCTGTCTCCGGCGGAGAGGGCTCACGCGCGGACTCAAGCGGGGGCGGCGCGGCTTCCGGGCCCAGGGGCGGCAAAAGCGCGTTCAAAAAGGAAGACAAGCTCGACCTCCACGGCATGACCCGCGAGGAAGCGCAGCGCCGGCTTGGGGATTTTATTACGGCCAGGGCGCGCAAGGGCCGCCGCAAAGTTTTGATTATTCACGGGCGGGGGCTCAACTCCGGGGGCGAAGCGGTACTGCCGCAGCTCGTCCGCTCTGAGCTTGAGAAGAATCCTCATGTCGTTGATTTCGGCAGCGCGGGCCCGTCCGATGGCGGGGCGGGCGCCCTGTGCGTCTTCTTGAGCCGCCGTTAGCGCTCGCGGTAGATGATGCGTCCGCGCGTGAGGTCGTAGGGGGAAAGGGCCACTTTTACCTTATCGCCGGGAACAATACGAATATAATGCTTGCGCATTTTGCCGGAAAGGTGCGTGAGAATGAGATGCCCGTTTTTCAGTTCAACGCGGAACATCGTATTGGGAAGCGATTCCTTGACAACACCTTCAACTTCTATGGCCTCTTCTTTTGCCACACGTCCTCCTTGGAAACCTCATAGTAAAGAATCGTCCCGGTTCTGTCAATCCGGACTGTGGGCGCATTTTTTGCTCCCGCAAAAAACCGGGCTTTGCGGGGCTGCGCTTCGCTCCGGTCTTTTTTAGGTTTGCGCAGCAAACCTAAAAAAGACTAAACCCCTTCAATCCCTTGCGCGGCCCACGGCCCGGCCCGCCTCCGGCGGCCCGCCCGCCGCGCTTCGCGCGGCGGCCTTTAACCCCGCCTGCCCGCCCTCCGGGCGGGCAGGCAGACAAACAGGCAGACCCAGGCGGTTCCGGTTTTCCGCCTATTTTTCTACTACGGCAATGGCGTTGGCGTAGCTTTTCTTTCCCGTTTCGCCAAGAACGGTTTTAACCCCGTCCTTCCAGTAGCAGGCTATGTAGTTACTGCCATCATACTGGCTGCCTGCGGTGTAGACCTCGTAGACGCGGGGAGTTTCATCGTCCCCACCCATGCCCATAGGGCAGGCGGCAAAGCCCATGATGCCCGCGCTCATAAGGCAGAACGCGGCAAGCGTTTTTAAGCGTATTGTTTTTTTCATATGGAAATTCCTTTACGCAAAAAAAGTGTTTCGGGGGCCATGCCTTCCGCAAAATTTTTCTGTTTGCTGGGCGCGAAGTCTCTGGTACGAGCCGCTTTCATGCTAAGGAATATGCTGCAGGAAGAGGGCGCGGCTGTCAAGAGGGTTTTGCTCCGATTTTATCGGTTCGCTGAAGCGAACCGCAGTGTCGCAAAACCAACGGATTGGAGGAGCGCGAAGCGTATCTTTGCGCAAGGGATTGGAGGGGTTTAGTATTTTTTTGGGCAATGCCCAGAAAAATACCGGAGCGAAGCGCAGCCCCGCAAAGCCCGGTTTTTTGCGGCGCAGCCGTAAAAAATGCGCCCAAAAATTTTCCCGAATTTTTTCGCTCATATTTTCACCGGCTTATCCGGGCCGCCGCTCGATGACAACAAGGGCCGCGGCGCACCCGTCCTCGTGGGACAGCGAAAGATGAACCGCCCCGCCGCCCGCGCCCGCAAACTTCTCACGCGCCCTGCCGGAAAGTTCAATCCGGGGCCG
>JAITGB010000227.1 GCA_031280945.1 Spirochaetales bacterium | reverse complement strand
TTTCCTATAACGCAGACAACAGCCTTAACCGGAATCTCATCTCCCTCGCTTCCCACACGCGCGAGAACAGTTCCCGCTTCTTCGGCCTCAACGTCAAATGCGGCCTTGCCCGTTTCAAGAGAAAAAAGCTCCTGCCCCTCGCGCACTCCATCCCCCTCGCAAACGTACCACTTGGCAAGAATAGCGCTCTCCTCGGTGAGACCCTTCTGGGGCATCCGTACAAAAAAAGCCATACAGCCCCCTAAATCCCCAGCCGCTCACAGCGGAGCTTTTCCGCAAGGCTCATGGTGTATACAGGAGTATATCCGGCAAGGGGCTTTATTCTCTCGTGAATCACATCGATAATCATGTCCTTTGACGGAAAAAAGAATTTCTCAAGTTCAGGACAGGGCGAGACCCAGTTGTGGGCGCCTATGGCCGCGGGCGCGGCGTCAAGCTCGTCAAAGGCAAGCTCCGTTATGTTGGCGGCAATGGTTTTTGCGTACGCGCCGCGCTCACAGGCATCCCCCACAAGAACAAGGCGGCCCGTTTTTTTCACGGATTCAAGGAGAGTATCGTAGTCAAAGGGAATGAGGCTGCGGCAGTCTATAACCTCAGCCCGCATATTCCACTTCTCCTCAAGCTCGCAGGCCGCCTCAAGCGCGGGGTACAGGGCAGGGCCTATCGTAAGGAAAGTGATGTCTTCTCCTTCCCTCTTGACATCGGCCCTGCCCATGGGTACTTCGTAGTACGAGGCAGGCACCCCGCCTTTTACAAAAAGCTCGCCCATGTCGTAGAGTTTCTGGCTCTCAAAAAAAATAACAGGGTCAGTGGAAGAGAGGGCCGCATTGAGAAGGCCCTTCGCGTCGTAGGCGGAAGCGGGATAGAGAATTTTCAGGCCCGGAATATGCGCAGCAAGGGAAGTCCAGTCCTGGGAGTGCTGCGCCCCGTAAAAAGCTCCAACGGAAACGCGCACAACGCAGGGCATAGTAAGAACGCCCGCGCTCATTCCCTGCCACTTCGCAAGCTGGTTAAAAAGCTCATCCGCGCAGCAGCCCAGAAAGTCCCCCCACATGATTTCCGGCGACACCCTGCCCCCCATAAGGGCGTAACCCACGCCCGCGGCAACGATTGAGGATTCGGCTATGGGCGTGTTAAAAAGCCTGTGCCTCGGCACGGATTCGTAGAGGCCCGAAAGTACCCCAAAAGAATTTCCGTGTTCGCGCACGTCCTCCCCAAAGAGGATAAAGGTAGGGTCTTCGTAAAACTTGTCGTGCAGGGCCTCAAACACCGCGTCCCTGTAGGAAAAAACTTTCAGGGGCGAGACGGGCTTCCCGTTTTCATCACGGCCAAAACGTATTTTCGCCGCGATTTTTTTCGCTCGGCTGTTCTCTTCTTTCCTGCCCAGGACTTCCGGCGGGCGGCTGTCCAGAGAGGAAACCTGTCTGTTTGAGAACATACACTGTGCGATAGAGTCCGGGTCTTTGAAAAAATTCATGCGCGGAGAAAAATCAGGGTCTATCGCGTATTTCAAAATCTCCGTTATGGTTTCTTTTATCTCCGCCTCAATGCCCGCGGCCATCTCCCCGCTCAAAAGCTTTTCCGCGGCAAGCTCTTTTTTGTAGGCCGCGAGGCAGTCTTCGGCGAGCCAAGCGTTCATTTCCTCCTTTGACCTGTAGGCATTGGGGTCTGTTGCGGAGTGCCCCGCGTGCCTGTAGACAAGGGTATCGAGGAGTACCGGCCCCTTCTTCGCAAGAACAAGGGCCTTCTTGCGGCGGAAGGCATCGATAACAGCAAACACGTTAGAGCCGTCAACGCGCTCCGCGTGGAGGGCATAGCTGTTAAAAGCCGCTCCCGCGCGCGCGAGAATACCGTACCCCATTGTTTCGCCCGCAGTCTGCCCGCTCATGGCGTAAGCGTTATTCATAAAATTAAAAATAACAGGAAGGCCGCCCCTGTATTTTTCGTCCCACAGCTCTGTAAGCTGGCCCATACAGGCAAAATTGACGGCTTCCCACACAGAACCCCTGCTGAGCGAGCCGTCTCCGGAGTTCACAACAATAACGCCTTTTTCGCCGCTGAGTTTTTTATAGAGGGCCGCTCCCGCGCCTATGCCCGCGGAACCTCCCACGATGGCGTTATTCGGATAAATCGCAAAGGGAGTAAAAAATACGTGCATGGAATTGCCAAGACCGCCGGTAAAGCCTATCTGCCTGCCGAAAAGCTCCGTCATAAATCCGTAGAGGAAAAAATTCACGGCAAGGCCGCGCACGCCGGAAAACTCTCCCCCGGCCCCTCTTTTTCCCGTAATTATTTCCGCGTTTCTCAGAAGCTCTCCGCCCCGGAAATTCCTCATAACAGCGTAGAGTTTTTCTTCGTCCATGCGGCGTATGGCGCACAGGCCCCGCGCCAAAACCTCGCCGTGGCTGCGGTGCGTACCAAAGGTGTAGTCATCAAAATCCAGCGCAAAAGCCTCGCCCACAGCGGCGGCCTCCTGTCCCTGCGAAAGATGAGCGGGCCCCGTATATGAGTAGTCAACGCCGTTGTAGTTTTTTACGGTTCGCACACCCTGAACCATGTTTTCAAATTCACGGATAAGGCGCATATCACGAAAAATCGCCGTAAGCTCCCCGTCAGAAAACTCCCCGCGCACATCCCTCATCTTTTTTTGGTATGTATTAAGCGGAATCTCAGGCGTCTTTAACACTCCGGCTTTGCGGACTTCCCCCGGGTCAATAAACAAAGAGACAGGCATATCGTTTTCCTCCTCGCCCAAGTATGTTTCT
>JAITGB010000214.1 GCA_031280945.1 Spirochaetales bacterium | reverse complement strand
GAAAACCTCGCTTCGCTTGGAGAACTTATCAGGGGAAAGCGCGTTGTCTTTGCGGGGCAATCCGGCGTAGGAAAAACGAGCATCTTAAACCGCCTCGCGGGAGCCAAAGGCAAAGTAGGCAGCCTCTCGGAGAAGTACAACAGAGGCAGGCATACCACCGTACTCTCACACCTCGCGGCATGGGAAGGCGGGGAAATCATAGACACCCCCGGAGTGCGCGAGTTCGACATCTGCGGAATATCCTCCCCTGACCTTGCGTCCTTCTTTACCGATTTTGTTCCCGTCTCCCCCGCCTGCCGTCTTCCCGGCTGTACGCACACCCACGAACCGGACTGCGCCGTGCGCCGCGCTGCGGAAGAAGGGCGCATTCTTGCCGACCGCTACGAAAGTTACCTCCGCATCTACGAGAGCCTTCTCTTCAGGGAAAAATTGAAGCCGTGAATGCAAGAGCCCTGCGCCTCCTCGAATTTGAAACCATCAGAAGCGAAGTCTCATCCCACGCGTGGACACAGGACGGCAGGAAACTCCTCTGTGAAGAAGATTTTGCGTACACCGCGCAGGAGCTTGAAAAACTCCGGGGGCCTGTGCGCGAGTTCCGCCTCCTCTTTCAGGGAAAGGAAGAACGCCCCAGCCTGTCTCTGCCTTCAATAACAGAGTATGTCAAACTTGCGGAAAAACCCGGAGCCGTTCTTGAAGCCCGCGAGCTTGCGGACATAAGCCGCTATATATGCGGCGGGGAGGCCATAAAAACCTACATACGAAAAGGAGGCCCCCTCCTCACCGAAGAAGCCGAAGCCCTTCCTGACCTCGCGGGCCTTGCCAAAAAAATCAGCGCCCTCGTGGACGCAGAGGGACACATACGGGACGATGCGGTCCCCTCCCTCGCACGCCTGAAACGAATGCTCCGCTCCTGTCAAAGGGAAATAGAAACCCTGGCCGCCTCCTACCTCGCAGGCAGTAGCTGCAAAGGCTACTGGCAGTCGGACACAGCCTCCCAGAAGGACGGACGCCTTGTCCTGCCTTTGGCCAGGGACTTTAAGGGACGCATCAAGGGCGTTGTCCACGAAATTTCCGCAAGCGGAGCCACAGCCTTTTTTGAGCCCCTCGATATTTTTGAAAAAAACAACCATATCGCCGAAACCGAAAACGAATACCGCCGCGAAGTTTTCCGCCTCTTAAAGGAAATTACAGCGGAAACAGGCGCAGGCGCGGATGCGCTCCTGTTTCTTGTGGAAAGAACAGCCCGCATAGACTCATGGCAGAGCCGCGCCTTTTTCGGCCATACGCGGGACTCTTTTCCCGCCCAAATCCTCCCCTCCGGCATACACCTCATGGACTGCCGCCACCCCCTCCTGGGAAAAAAAGCCGTACCCATAGACCTGCGCCTCGCTCCCGAAACAAAAATGCTTCTCATAACAGGGCCCAACACAGGAGGAAAAACAGTCGCCCTCAAAACTGTGGGACTTTTCGCTCTTATGAACCAGTTCGGCCTTGACCTTCCCGCCTCATCAGGCTCCGGCCTTCCTCTTTTTGACGACATATTTGTCTCACTGGGAGACGAACAGTCCATAGCCGAATCTCTCTCAACCTTTTCAGCCCACACGAAGAACCTCGCCGCCATAGAAGCGGCCATGACTTCCGCCTCCCTCGTGCTTTTGGACGAGCTTGGCTCCGGCACAGCCCCCGAAGAAGGCTCTGCCCTCGCCATGGCCTTTCTCGACAGATTCGCCGAAGAAGGCGTCCACGCGGTTATTACAAGCCACCTGGGGGTATTAAAGCATTATGCTTTTACCCGCGCGGGAATCTCCAATGCGTCCGTTGAGTTTGACTCCAAAGCCCTCAAACCCGCCTACAGAATTATCCCCGGCGTACCCGGCGAAAGCCACGCCATAGAAACAGCAAAAAGGTGCGGAGTCCCCCAAAAACTCATAGAAGCAGCAGAGGCCTACCTAAGCCGCAGCGAAACCGATTCCAGCCGCCTCATCAAAAGCCTCACGGAAAAGGAAAAAGAGCTCACCGCGCTCCTGTGCGAACAGGAAAAACTGAAAAAAAATCTTGAGGAACACACCCTTTCCCTCGCCGAAAAAGAAAAAGAGACCGCGGAACGCGAAAAAACCCTCCGCAGGGAGGGCCTCCGCGAAGAGCGCCGCTTTCTTGACGAAAGCCGCAAAACCCTGGAAGCCCTTGTCCGGGAAATTCGGGAAAACGCAAACGCGGCCTCAGCCGCAAAAACCACTGCGGACACCTCCCCCGGCGGCGAAGCGGAAACCCCGTCCTCTCACAGCAGCCTCACGCGGAGCATACACAGCTTCACAGCGTCCATCACAGCCCACATAGAAAACGAAGAATCCAAAATCAAAGAAGCGCAGGCAAAAATCCCGCTCCCCCCCATGACCCTCGCGGAGGGCATGGAAGTCCTCGCAGGCTCGCCCCCCCGCCCCGCGCGGCTTGAACGCCGCCTGAAAAACGGAAACTGGCTCGCCTCCATAGGAGCCGTGCGCATGGAAATCTCCCCCGCTGTCATCACGCCCGCGCCTTTAGCCCGCGAAAAAACCGGAATCAGCGTCAGCCTCTCCGCGGACGGCACAGGCGGAACCGCCAAATTCGAGCTTGACATACGCGGCCTGCGCGTAGA
>JAITGB010000204.1 GCA_031280945.1 Spirochaetales bacterium | reverse complement strand
CTGCCGCATTTTGGGCATTTTCTGCCGGGGACGATTAAGGATATTATTCCGCGCTACAAGACTATGCGGGGTTTTCTCGTGGAGAGGCGTTTCGGCTGGGACTGTCATGGGCTTCCTGTTGAGTACGAGATGGAGAAGGAGCTGGGGATTTCGGGCAAGAATGAGATTGAGGCTTTTGGCATCGCAAAGTTCAACGAGGCCTGCCGCGCCATTGTGCTGCGCTATGTGGCGGAGTGGAGGCGTATTGTTACGCGCATGGGCCGCTGGGTGGATTTTGATAATGACTACAAGACCATGGAGCCGGACTATATGGAGTCCATTTGGTGGGTGGTCAAGCAGCTCTGGGAGAAGGGCCTTCTTTACGAGGGTTTTTATATTCTTCCCTATTGCCCGCGCTGTTCTACGGTTTTGTCCAACCATGAGCTGAATCTTGGGGGCTACAGGGATGTCCACGACCCCGCGATTACGGTGAAGTTTGAGCTTGCCGGCGAGCCTTCGACTTTTTTTCTGGCCTGGACAACGACTCCCTGGACTTTGCCGTCCAACCTGGGCCTTGCCCTGGGGGGAGATATTACCTATGTAAAGGTGCGGGACGGGGCAGAAAACTATATTCTGGCGAAGGAGAGGCTTCCGGCCTACTACAAGAGCCCCTCGGACTATTCTCTTGAATGGGAGAAGCCCGGTTCGGCTCTTACGGGCCTTGTGTACAAGCCCCTTTTTCCCTACTTTGCGGATTTGGGGGCAAAGGGCGCTTTTAAGACCTTGAACGGGGACTTTGTTTCCACGGAAGATGGTACGGGGATTGTGCATATTGCTCCGGGTTTTGGCGAGGACGACCACCGCATTATGAAGGATTCCGGGGTTCCTGTTGTGTGTCCTATTGACGCTGAGTGCCGTTTTACCGAAGAGGTTGGCGACTACAAGGGCCTGTTTGTCAAAGAGGCGGACAAACTCATCATCAAGAGGTTAAAGGACGAGGGCAGGGTTGTGCGCCACGAGCAGTATTTACATTCCTATCCCCACTGCTGGAGATGCGATTCTCCCCTTATTTACCGGGCCATTTCTTCGTGGTTTGTCAACATCGCAAAAATAAAAGACCGCATGGTAAGCGCGAATCAGGAAATTTACTGGATGCCGGAGCATATCAAGGACGGACGTTTCGGCAAATGGCTTGAAGGCGCCAGGGAGTGGGCGATTTCCCGCAACAGGTACTGGGGAAATCCCATTCCCGTGTGGGTCTGCGATTCCTGCGGCGCACAGGAATGCATTGGTTCGCGGGAGGAGCTTGCCCAGAAAGCGGGCGAAAGCCCCTGCGACCTTCACAAACATTTTGTTGACACTGTTACCTGGAAGTGTTCCTGCGGGGGCCTCATGCGGCGTGTTCCCGAAGTGCTTGACTGCTGGTTTGAGTCCGGCGCAATGCCCTACGCCCAGAATCACTATCCTTTTGAAAACAAGGAACGTTTTGAGGAAAATTTTCCCGCGGACTTTATCTGCGAAAGCCTTGACCAAACACGGGGCTGGTTCTACACCCTGCACATTCTGGGAACAGCCCTCTTCGGAAAACCCGCCTTTCTCCACAACATCACGAGCGGCCTTGTTCTCGCCGAAGACGGCAAGAAAATGTCAAAGTCCCTGCGCAACTACACAGACCCCATGGAGGTTATAGGCACCTACGGAGCCGAGGCCCTCCGGCTTTTCCTCATGAGGTCCGCTGTTGTACGCGCCGAGGAAACCCGCTTTTCTGACGAGGGCGTGCGCGAAACCTTAAAAACCGTCATCATTCCCCTGTGGAACTCCTACAGCTTCTTTGTTACCTACGCCAATATAGACAAGGCCTCTCCGTCCTCCGCGCCGCAGGACGCGGCGAATCCCCTTGACAGATGGCTCTTGTCGGAAATCGAAAGGCTCGCGGAAGAGGTTACAGCGGAAATGGAACGCTACGACCTCCTCCGTGCCATTGAACCCATAGTCGAGTTTATCGACAGCATGAACAACTGGTATATAAGGCGCTCGCGGCGCAGGTTCTGGCGGAGCGAAAACGACAGCGACAAAGCCGAAGCCTACCAGACCCTCTGGTATGTACTCGTCCAGCTCTCCAAAATCATGGCCCCCATTATGCCCTTTATCTCCGAAGCCATGTACAGAAACCTCAGGGAAAAAGGCTCACCCGAATCCGTACATCACTGCGACTACCCCACACCCCGCCCGGAGAAGCGCGACCCCCACCTTGAACTCAAAATGAAAACCGTGCGCAAAGCCGTCTCCCTGGGCCGCGCCCTTAGGAGTATGCACGCGATTAAAACCCGCCAGCCCCTAAAAGCCCTTCACCTCGTAACAAAAAACCCCCAGGAAAAAAGCATCCTCCTCGAAATGGAAGACATTATCCGCGAAGAAATCAACGTCAAAGAAGTGATTTTCCGCGATGACGAAGAAGACCTCGTCGTGTACACAGCCAAACCCAACTACCGCGTCCTGGGCCGCAGCTTAGGCAAAGACATGAAAACCGCCGCGCAAAAAATCGAAGCCCTCTCCATGAGCGAAATCGCCTCGCTCCTTGACGGCGCCACCCTCTCCCTCGACATAGCAGGCCGCGCCCTCGAACTCACAGCCGGCAGCGTCGAAGTGCGCCGCATCGAAAAAGAAAACCTCAAAGTCCTCAACGAAGGCTCCCTCACCGTGGGCCTTGACGCGGAAATCACCGGCAGCCTCAAAGCCGAAGGCATCATCCGCGACCTCGTGCGCGGCATCCAAAATATGCGAAAAGCCCGCGGCCTCGAAGTAACAGACCGCGTAGAAATCTTCCTCGCAGCGGACGACCCCGAATTGCGCAGCGCCATAGAAGACTTCGCCGAGTACCTCCTCGCCGAAACCCTCGGCACGAACATCAGATGGGAAAAACACAGCGAAGCCGAAACCCTCGACTGCGGAGAAAGCCCCTGCCTCGTGTGGGTG
>JAITGB010000181.1 GCA_031280945.1 Spirochaetales bacterium | reverse complement strand
CGGGAGGTCAATCACGAACTACTCAGGGAATGTTAAAAGTTGGTCAATAAGGAGATGGGGAATTCGGGCGCATTTTTTACGGCGGAGCCGTAAAAAACCGGGCTTTGCGGGGCTGCGCTATCGCTCCGGCCTTGCTCCGCAAGGCTTGGCGGATTTTGCGTAGCAAAATCCGCTGACCCCTCCAATCCCTTGCGCAAGCCCGCGTCTGCCGCGCTCCGCGCGGCAGACGCGGCCAAAGACCCCCAGCCGCGGCCCGCAGCCTCCCCGCCCCGGCTTCGCCGGGGCGGGCCTGCACCCCCGCGCCGCGCAGCGGCGCGGACAAGGTTTTCAGGAATGGTCAGGGAAATTTATGTACCATTTGAAGCTGGCATCAGGGCTTCTCGTATTGGGAATGCCACCGGACTCCGTTTGCACATTAATCAGCCAGGTCCAGCCCTTGCCGAAGTTTAGGTTAATGGGGGTTCCATTGTCGTTGCCAACTACAGTCGCGGCCTCGGTCGCGTAGAAAAGAGAGGCATGTTCTTTTATTTGCCCTCCCTCTACCTTCAAATGTTGCACGTCGTTATTAGAGCCGTCCTTAAATCTCCATAGTTGGTAAAACCTTGCAGTCGAGGGAGTTACGGTATATCCATCACCCCCCAAGTTTACCAGCCTGCCCTCAGCAACAGACTTTGTACCCATGTCCAAAGTGAGTTTGTTGTTCGTAACCTTTACATCTGCGTCTGTCAGGCCAAGCTCAGTAAGAGTTTCATTAGTATTGGTCCAACCATTCTGAACCGTTGTAAAGGTTATATCCGCGCCACTGTACTCCGCTCCGGCACTAGTATACACCTTTTCACCACTGATAGGCGCAACAGGCTTGGTAGGCGGCGGCGGGCCGTCATCGTCCGAACCGCTGGAGCATCCGGCAAAAAGAATGCCGGATAGTGCGAGGAGCGCTATGCCCACTCTCAAAAAGGATTTTGTTCTTTTCATATTGCGTACCTCCTTAGGAGTGCAATAAAATACAAAAGCCTCCGGCGTACACCTTTTCCAAATAACATTTGGTAGACTTGCCGGTCCTGGGTGTATCGCCGGAGGTTTTGTTATAAGAGACGTGGAAAAAATAAACTGGAAAGTTTTTAGTAAGCCGGAAAAACTACTTAACAGGCGTGGGGGGGGGGGGGGTAAAAACTTATGACATAGGGACTTATTCGCAGTGCGCGTGTATGGTTCATGTGTGCGGCACCCTTTAATAAAGCGTTATATTTTTATGTAACACAAAAATTTTATTTGTGCAAGGGGATGTCAAGCGAAAATTGAGAGGGGCTGGTTGTGGCTTCACCGGCTGTAGGCTATAATTAAAACTGTGTCTACTACCTATGTTTGACGCAGGATTAGGAGAGGTGTATGGCTAGTATGACTGATGAAGAGGCGGACGCTCTTGATGAGCTTCTCACCAAAACAACGCCTGCTGTAAACCCTGCCCTCAAGGGTATAACTGCCCGCAAAGGGTTCAAAATGATGGCGGTAGATGATTTTTCCGCTGAGTATATTACCGCAAAGGCTCTTGCTACGCGGCAGACGCCGGAAGAGGTTATTCACGCTCTTGTAAGGAATGACGGCGGGGCTTCTTCGTCCCGCGAAAGGGCGCTGGTTGAACCGCAGCTCTGAGCGCGGAGCGGCGCGGGCGGGGGTTATGGGTTTCTGGCGGCCTATTTCTTGACAAGGTGTCCAGAAGGGAGTAAGTTCGTATTCTATGAAGACAATGGCAGTGGGAGAACTTAAAAGCTGCTTTTCAAAAATTCTTGAAGAAGTACGGCATGGAGAGAAGGTGGGCATATCATACGGCAAGTCAAAAAAAACTATAGCGATAATTGTTCCTTATCGTGAACAAAGAAAGGCTGAACGGAAAATCGGCATTTTGGACGGAAAAACCAGAATAGAATTTAGGGATGATTTTGAAATGACGGCTGAAGAATTAGTTACAATGAAATGAAGTTATTACTGGATACGCACACAGCATTATGGGCAATTGGAAGAAGCGGTGAATTATCGGAAAGGATAATTCACGAAATAAAAAATTCCGATAATGAAGTATTGATAAGTGCGGTTTCATTAATTGAACAATATAAAGAAAATGGATTAAAATATATATGGTGAGAAGGCAAAAGGGGTTTGGTTGAACCGCAGCTTTGGCTGCGGGCAGAAAGCCCTTTGGTCCGTGCGGGATTTTGCGGAGCAAAATCCCGGCAGTGCGCAAGGGATAGTAGCGGAAAGCCCGCAGAAAGCGCATCGGCGCTTTCGAGGACTTGCAGCGGATAGCCCGGTTTTTTCGGGTTCTGCCCGAAAAAATGCGCCCAAATTCTGATTCCCCGTGTTCTTGAAATTCCCTTCAAAAAATGTCATGCTCACGGCTGTTTTTAAGGAGGATAGATGCGGGTACTGACTCGGGACGCGGCGGCCCATGTTGACAGGGAGATTACGGTTATGGGCTGGGCGCACAGGCTGCGCGAGCTGGGGGCGATTTCTTTTGTTCTTGTGCGCGACAGGAGCGGGATGATTCAGGTTGTGTTCGAGGGTAAGGCGGGTTTTACGCACGAGTCGGTGATTTCGGTGCGGGGTACGGTGCGCAGGAACGAGAAGGCTCCGGGCGGTTTTGAGATTGCGGCGGCGGCTTTCGATGTTCTTGCTCTGGCGGACAGCGAGCTGCCCCTGCCGGTGAACGGGGACCCGGACAAGGTGTCTCTCGATGCTCTTCTTGACAACAGGATGATTTCGCTGCGGATGCCCAGGATTCGCAGTATTTTTCGCGTGCAGTCCACAATTATCAAGGCTTTTGCGGAGAGCCTGCGGGGGCTTGATTTTACGGAAATCAAAACGAGTAAGCTCGTGGGGTCGGGGACTGAGGGGGGGACGGGGCTTTTTACTGTTGAGTATTTTGACGGGAAGGTTTTTCTTGCGCAGTCGCCGCAATTCTACAAGCAGGCCCTTGTGTCTTCGGGCATGGAGAGGGTTTTTGAAATCGGGGCGGCCTACAGGGCGGAGAAGCACGATACGCCGCGGCATCTTAACGAGTATGTTTCCCTCGATGTGGAGATGGCTTTTATCCAGAGCGAACACGAGCTTATGGACCTTGAGCTGGGGATTTTGAAAAGCGTGTTCGCGGCCCTGAGAGCGGAGAACGCGGAAGACCTCGCGGTCTTTGGGGCTTCGCTTCCTGACGATGCGGCCATAGACAGGATTCCCCGCGTGGGCTACGAGGAGGCGAAGGACATAATTTCCGCTTCCGGCGGCAAAAAAGTTTTCGATATAAATCCTGAAGGCGAGCGCGTTCTCTGCGATTGGGCCCGGGAGAAGCACGGGGTCGACGCGGCCTTTGTCAACGCCTTTCCCCGGAAGAAACGTCCCTTTTACGCTTTCCCCGACGGCCTAAAAACCATGAGCTTCGACCTTCTTTTTCGCGGCCTTGAAATTACGACAGGGGGACGGCGCATCAACGAGTACGCCATGCTTTTGGACGCGCTTCCCAAGTTCGGCCTCACGCCGGAGGCCATGGGCGCGTACATGGATATTTTCCGCTGCGGCTGTCCGCCCCACGGCGGGTTTGCTATCGGCCTTGAGCGGCTCACGCAAAAAATTCTGGGCCTTCACAGCGTCAAGGAAGCCTCGCTCTTTCCGCGCGACAGAAAAAGGACGACTCCGTAGAGGCTGGCGGTGGTTTAAGATGTGATTGGGCGCATTCTGAAATCTTGACACAAGCAAAAAATATATCTATAATTAAATCATTCAAATAAATTGGAGAAAATTGTATGCCAAAAATACGGGAATATGCTGATTTATTTAATAATTATGAGGAAATTTCTCTCTATTGCCATAGCTATAGAGAACCTGTATTCATTACAAAAAAGGGCCAAGGTGATTTAGCTGTAATGGGCCTTGAAACGTATGAAGAATTAATGGGAAGACTTGAATTGTATCAGGCTCTGCAGGTTGGATTGGAGCAAATAAAACAAGGGGAAATAATCACCGAAGAAAACATGATGAAAAGCCTAAATGAATATATTGAGAAATAAATGTATGCATTGGTTTTTTCAAAGGTTATACGTGAAGATATAGATTCAAGCTATACTTACATCAAAGAAACACTGGAGGCCCCTCATGCCGCTGAAAATCTCATTAAAGATATAGTTGAAAAATTAGAGTATATTAAAAAAACACCTTATGCAAGGTCATTGGTACATGACAATTATTTGACATCACTTGGCATACGGTCAATAAAGATAAAAAATTATGTATTGTATTACAATGTAGAAGAAGAGAAGAAAAGCATTAATATAATTAGGTTTTTTTACAATAAAAGAGATTGGATAAAATTATTAAAAGAAAAAACATTGGAAGAATTGATGAAATAGCGAGCCGCTTCTGTGCGGCCCCACACTTTCATACAAGGCGGTTGTACCGGAAAACATGATACTCATGGATATTGGCGTAAACCTCCTTCACCGTTCATTTGATAGGGACAGGGAGAGCGTTGTACGCGGCGCGGAAAAGGCGGGAGTTAGCCCCCTTGTAATTACAGGAACGGACGCACAGGACAGCCTCAGGGCCGCAGAGTGGGCCTGGGCATGGGCCGCGCGGGAGAAAGGAAAACTCTATTCCACAGCGGGCGTTCACCCGCATAACGCCAAAACCTGCGGGAGTCAAACCCTGGGCCTCCTCCGTGAGGCGGCTGCCGCAGGCCCCGTCATCGCCATAGGAGAGTGCGGGCTTGATTACAACCGCGATTTTTCGCCGAGGGACGTTCAGCGGGAATGGTTTGAAAAACAGATTGCCCTTGCCGCTGAACTAGGACTCCCGCTTTTTCTCCACGAGCGGGATGCTTTTGACGATTTTTATTCCCTTCTCAAAAACGCGCGGGGCCGCATAAAGGATATGGCGGTTCACTGTTTTACGGGAACCGAAAAAGAGCTTGATGCGTACCTTGAGCTTGGCTGTTACATAGGCATCACGGGCTGGCTCTGCGATGAGAGGCGGGGCCGCCATCTGGAAAAGCTCATACGGAAAATCCCCTCTGCTCAACTTATGCTCGAAACGGATGCCCCCTTTCTCCTTCCCCGCAGCCTTGAAGAAAAACCCCGCGCGGGCAGGAACGAACCCAAATACCTCCCCCACATAGCCCGCGCGGCTGCCCGCTTTCTGGGAAAAGAGCCGGAGCTTCTCGCGGAGGAGACTTTTGCCAACTCTATGAGGTTTTTTGCGCCCAAATTCCGGGACTCGTAACAAGCCGCCGGCTGTTTTTTCTCTCTTTTTGTGCTATGGTGTGAAGAGGCTTGCGGAATTGGCATATCCTGCCGAAAAATAAGGAAAGAGGCTTACTATGTGTGGTATTATTGGTTACTGCGGCCCGAGGGCGGCGCGGGAGGTTCTTCTTGAGGGGCTAAAGCGTCTTGAATACCGGGGCTACGATTCGGCGGGTATCTGTGTTGGCGCAAACAGGGCCCTTACGGTTATCAAGCGCACGGGAAAAATTGCTGACCTCCGCGAGATTGTCCCTACGGGGCTTGCGGGGAATTGGGGGATTGGGCATACGCGGTGGGCGACTCACGGGGAGGTTACGGATGTAAACGCGCATCCGCATACGAACTGCGCGGGCGATATTGCGCTTGTCCATAACGGGATTATTGAAAACTTTGCGGCTCTCAAGGAAAAACTTGTCCACGATGGCCACGTTTTCCGCTCCGAGACGGATAGTGAGGTAATCGCTCATCTTGTTTCCGATTTCTACGAGGGCGACCTGGAGGCTGCTGTAAAGGAGACTCTCCAGCTTTTGAAGGGTACCTATGGGCTTATCTGCGTTCACGCCTCGGAGCCGGACAGGCTTGTGGGCGCGCGCAACGGTTCTCCTCTTGTTTTGGGGGTGGGCGGGGATGAGATGTTTCTGGCCTCGGACGTTATGGCGATTCTCTCGCACACAAAGCAGGTTGTGTATCTGGAGGACGGGGAGGTCGTCCGCGTACAGAGGGACAGCTACCACGCGAGCGACCTCCGCGACCGGCGCATCGACAAAAAGGTTGAGACCATAAGCTGGGAGCTTGATACTATCGAAAAGCAGGGCCATCCCCACTACATGGAGAAGGAGATTTTCGAGCAGCCGGATTCGGTTCTGCGGGCGATGCAGGGCCGCATAGACCACGAGAATCTGACGGCCCATCTTGGGGGCCTCAATATGACGGAGAGCGAGCTTCTGGGGATTGAGCGTGTCAAAATTATCGCGGCGGGTACCTCTTTCCACGCGGGGCTTGTGGGCTCGTATCTTATGGAGTCCATCGCCCGTATTCCCTGCGGGGCGGAGCTTGCCTCCGAGCTGCGCTACAGAAATCCTGTTGTCGAGAGAAACAGCCTGTACTTTGCGGTCTCCCAGTCAGGTGAGACTATCGATACCCTTTCGGCCATGCGCGAGTTAAAACGCAAAGGCGCGAAGGTTCTGGGGGTGTGCAACGTGGTGGGTTCCACGATTGCGCGGGAATCCGGGGCCGGGGTGTATATTCATTCGGGGCCGGAAATCGCTGTTGCTTCGACAAAGGCTTTTACGAGCCAGCTTACTGTGTTTTATCTTTTTACCCTGCTCCTCGCGCGTATGCACAATATGTCTTTTGAGGGGGGGAAGGAATTTGTCGATGGCCTTGCGGCTCTTCCTGATTTGATTCGCGGGGGTTTTGAGGAGCAGAATCACATACGCGCCCTTGCGGAAAAATACAGCCGCTACAGGGATTTTCTTTTTCTGGGCAGGGGGCTTAATTATCCTGTTGCCCTGGAGGGGGCCCTTAAACTCAAGGAGATTTCCTATATTCACGCGGAGGGCTACAGCGCGGCGGAAATCAAGCACGGGCCCATTGCCCTTATCAACGAGGAGACCCCCAGTATTTTTCTGGTTCCCAACGACAGGCTGCGCGAGAAGGTGATTTCCAACATGAAGGAAGTGAAGGCCCGCAAGGGAAAAGTTATCGCCCTGTGCGCTTCGGGGGACGAGGAAGTGCGCGATACAGCGGATGATGTTATTACGGTGCCCCGCGCGGGGGAGATTTGGTATCCCTTTCTGATGGTTGTCCCCCTCCAGCTTTTTGCCTACTACACTGCGCTTAAACTCGGCAGAAATGTTGACCAGCCGCGCAATCTGGCAAAAAGCGTTACGGTTGAATAGGAGTTAAAGAAAAAATGAAAAAAGATGTCTTCGCCGTGTTTGGCGCGTTCTTTATTTTTGCCGCGTGTACGGGTTTTTGGGGATTTCTAGGAGGCTTAAAGGGGCATCTTTTTGCCCAGGACTTTTCCGGCCCCCCGGAAACTTCGCTCAGGCCCGGCCTTTCCATAACTTCGGCGGATATACGCATCGACGTTGATACCATGAGCGGGTACCACCTCAAAATCCGCAAAAAGCCGGGAATGCAGTCGGTCATGCTCACAGAATCAACGGAAGACCCCGCGCGGCGCAGCGCGAGCTTTGCGTATAAAACGTCTTTATATAATACCATCAACGGAAACGAAAGGCGGCTCCTCAACGGCGAAGAATTAAAACGTTCAGGTGAGTATTTTCTTATTGATTCAACTCCTGAAAGCGACCCTCTCTTTGGCGAGGCTTTCCATATTTTTATTCCCTACATTCTTGACTACGGCTACCCCTGGAGCAGGCAGGGCGAGGTCATGGCCGTAGACGGGGCGTATATGAGCATCAGGGCTTTTGGTAAACCCTTTGCGGATTACACGGGGGGTTTTCAGGACAATCCCTTTGTTCTTCGCATCGTGCAGCAGCCCCTTGAAGGCCCCAGGGAAGAGAACTTTCTGCCCGCAGCCATTGATTCTTTTTCTCAAATTGCCGCAGGGGGAGCTGGCCGCCTCGTAAAGTCGCGGGGTCAGGAAGATATGCTCGCAAAAATTATGGATATTGTGGACAGCCAGAGAGGCCCCACCCTTGACCTTGTGCTTGCCCTGGACACAACGCGGAGTATGCACGACGACCTTCCATATCTCAAAGAGCAGTTTGTGCCTCTCCTCGCAAAAAAACTTACGCGCTTTACGAGTTACCGTATCGGCATTATTGTCTACCGCGATTATAACGAAGAGTATCTCACGCGGCCTGCGGCGTTTACGAATGACTTAAACCAGATTCAAAACACTCTGGACAGCGCGAAGGCCGCGGGAGGCGGCGACACTCCCGAAGCGGTACACGAGGCTCTGTACACGGGTATTACACACTACGGCTGGAGCGCGGCAAGCAGGCTCATAATCCTTATCGGGGACGCGCCCGCCCACCCGAGGCCGAGGGGAAAAATTACCCTGGACATGGTGAGGGCCGGAGCTGCGGAAAAGAAAATCTCTCTGTATATGCTGATTCTCCCGCACTAGACGCGGGGCGCGGGACTAACCGCCCGGAAGAGATAAAATAGGCGAGAGTTTGGCCTCTACGACTTTTATGAGTTTGAGCGACATGGACTTGGGCCACAGGAGAAAAGTTGCGGGCAGATTCGGGTCGTCGTAAAAATCGACCACCTCCTGAAAACCCGCGAGGGCCTTTTCGTAATCGCCCTTTTTGTAGCGAATGAAAGCAATTTCGTATTTCGCCGCGGCGCAGTTTTCCAGGTCATCGGGAAACCGGTCAAGAAAAGTCTGGTAATAGTAAATCGCGTTGTCCCAGTTGGCGTTTTCGCTCTCCTCCTGGGCCCTCTGAAAAAACTGAAGAGGCGTAAGGTCATCGGGAATAACAGGCGGCCCGCCCGCGCACCCCGCCGCCGAAAAAACAAGAGCCGCAAAAATCAAAAAAAACACGCCCCGAAAAATCTTCATGGCATAAGTATAGCGGGCGCACGGCCCCGCAGTCAAGCGCGGGGCCAACGCCCTATGGCTCAAGGGGTCTATGGATTTACTTTTTTTGAAGATTCATGGCGCATTTTTTCGGGAAGACCCGAAAAAACCCTTAAGCCCGATAAAACGCGGCTTGAAACTATACGCAGAATCAGGCTAAGTGCGTCATACCAGCACTACGTGGCTGTGGTCCTAATCGCGTTTTTGAGGGGGGCTATCCGCTCCAAGTCCTCGAAAGCGCCGATGCGCTTTCTGCGGGCTTTCCGCTTCTATCCCTTGCGCAGGCCGCCCCCCATGCGGGGGGCGCGGCAGCGATACCGGCCGCGGATACACTCCGCCGTCAGATTAACCGGCAGCGCTCCACACTGACCCCTTAAGTTTACTTGGGCTCGCTCATCACATCAACCCTGCCACGCAGAATATCCTGCGCCAGGGCAATAGTGATGTCATACAAAGCCGAATCTT
>JAITGB010000085.1 GCA_031280945.1 Spirochaetales bacterium | reverse complement strand
GGATTCGGATTCCGCTGGGCAAGCTCACTGTTGTAACGGGGGTTTCGGGGAGCGGGAAGTCGTCTCTGGCTTTCGATACTGTGTACGCGGAGGGGCAGAGGCGCTACGTGGAGACTTTTTCGGCCTATACGCGGCAGTTTTTGGACAGAATGGATAAGCCGCGCGTTACGAGAATCAGCGGGATTCCGCCTGCTGTTGCCATTGACGCGGTAAATCCTGTGCGCACGTCCCGTTCCACTGTGGGAACCATGACGGAGCTTTCGGATTATTTGAAGGTTCTTTTTTCGCGCGCGGGGAGGCTGTACTGCGCGTCCTGCGGCAAGCTGGTGCAGCGCGATACGCCTGAGTCTGTTCTCGCGGCCCTGAAAAAGGAGAGGCCCCTCGCCCTCATTATAACTTTTCTGGTGAGCGTTCCGCCCAAGAGTTCGGCTGCGGCCCTGAAGGAGATTTTGGCTACGCAGGGGTATACGCGCTACTACGCGGGGGCTTCGGGTAGGCCGCGCGAGCTTGAGGTTGTTCAGGACAGGCTCGTTTTTGCGAAGGAGAGTTTTCCGCGCATCGTGGAGGACCTTGAGGCTGCTTTTCGTTTCGGCAAGGGCAGGCTTTCAGTCTACCTTTTTGACGAGGACCGCGAAAGGCCGCGCGCGGCCTTAAAATTTTCCACGGACTTCCACTGCGCACAGTGCGACCTCCACTACAGGGAGCCTTCGCCGGGGACTTTTTCGTTTAATTCGCCTGTGGGCGCGTGTCCCAAGTGCCGGGGCTTCGGCAGGGTGATTGATTTTGATATGGGCCTTGTTGTTCCCGACCCGGACAAGAGTTTGAAGGACGGCGCGATAAAGCCCTGGCAGACGGCTTCTTTCAAGGAGTGTCAGGACGACCTTGTGGCCTTTGCCAAAAAGCGCGGGGTTCCCCTTACTGTTCCGTGGAAGAAGCTCAAGGCGGAATTCAAGACCTGGGTCGTGGAGGGCGAGGGTTCGTGGGACGATGGCAAGTGGTACGGGGTGCGGCGTTTCTTTGGCTGGCTTGAATCCAAAAGCTACAAGATGCATATCCGCGTTCTTCTTTCCAAGTACAGGGCCTACAGGGTGTGCCCTGAATGCGGGGGGACGCGGCTCAAGCCCGAGGCCCTTCTGTGGCGCGTGGGAGGTTCCGCGGCCCAGGGCGGGCTTGCCCTGCACGAGATTACGGCCCTGCCCATTGGAGAGTGCCTTGAGTTTTTCCGCAGCCTCAGCCTCTCCCCGGCGGAGGCAAAGACCACGGAAACCGTTCTCGAAGGCATTCTCTCGCGCCTGGGCTACCTTGTCGATGTCGGGCTTTCCTACCTCACCCTGGACAGGCAGTCCCGCACCCTCTCCGGCGGCGAAGTCCAGCGCATCAACTTGACCACCGCTCTGGGCGTGTGCCTTGTCAACACCCTTTTTGTTCTGGACGAGCCGAGCATCGGCCTTCATTCGCGGGACATAGGCCGCCTCATTCAGGTTCTCCGCCGCCTGCGCGATGCCGGAAACACCCTCCTCGTGGTGGAGCATGACCCTGAGCTTCTGCGCGCCGCGGATTACTGTATCGACATGGGCCCCGGGCCCGGCGAAAAAGGCGGCGAAATCGTGTTTGCCGGCGGCATCGAGGCCCTCCTCCAGTCGAAAAAATCCATAACCGCGCGGTATCTCCGGGGAGATGAGAATCCTGCGGACAATTCAAAAAAAATCATGAGGGGGGAAGCCCCCCTGAGCCGGAGCCTCCTCGTTCCTGCGGGGTCTCCGGCTACCCCCCGTGCGGGGGTACTCCCCCCGCAACGCCCCCGCCTTGCCCCCGCCGAAACCCCCAAAAAGCTCACCGTATACGGAGCCTCGGAAAACAACCTCAAAAACATAGACGTTGAAATCCCCCTGGGACGCTTCGTCTGTCTTACAGGCGTAAGCGGTTCAGGAAAATCCACATTCGCCTCGGAAATTCTCTACAGGGCCCTGTGCCGGCGCAAGGGCCGCGCTTCGGAGGCTCCGGGGGCGCACAAAAAAATTCTCGGCCACGAACACATAGACGACGTGATTCTCGTTGACCAAAGCCCCCTGGGAAGAACAGCCCGCTCAAACCCCGCAAGCTACGTGGGCGCGATGGACGTGCTCCGCAGGGCCTTTGCCGAAGCCCCCCTCTCCCGCGAAAGAGGCTACACCCCCGGAACCTTCAGCTTTAATTCGGGAAACGGACGCTGCCCCTCCTGCGGAGGAAGCGGTTTTGAGCATATAGAAATGCAGTTCTTAAGCGACGTGTACCTGCGCTGCGCGGACTGCGATGGAAAACGCTACCGCCCCGAAATCCTCGATGTCCGCGTGTACGGCGCGGGAAAAAAGGCGGCGAGCGCTTCCATAGCGGACGTTCTTGCCATGACAGTTTCCGAAGCCTGCGCCTTCTTCCATGACAGGCCGGAAATTATCGAAAGCCTCGCGCCTTTACGCGATGTGGGGCTGGGCTACCTCCGGCTGGGACAGTCCGTACCCACGCTGTCAGGCGGGGAAGCCCAGAGGCTGAAACTCGCCTCGTGGCTCGCGGAAGTCTCACCGGAAAAGAGCGAAAAACACAAACTCCTTTTCCTTTTGGACGAACCCACAACGGGCCTGCACTTCGCGGATATAGCCGTGCTCCTGGGCATATTCCGCAGGCTTGTGGACGCGGGGCATTCCCTCCTCGTTATAGAACACAACCTCGACGTTATTTCCTCGGCTGACTGGCTCATTGATTTGGGGCCGGAGGGCGGCGAGGAAGGCGGCAGCATTGTCGCCTGCGGAAGCCCCCATGACATTGAAGAGAACGCCCAGGGGCATACGGCGGAGGCCCTCCGCCGCTATCACAGCGAAGACTGCCTGGCCGCCGAAGCTGAACCCGAATTTCGCATAGGCCCCCGCAGCGAAATCCTCCTCCAGGGCGCGCGGGAGCATAACCTCAAAAACATAAACCTCTCCATTCCCCGCGACTCCTTTACCGTGATTACAGGAGTTTCGGGCAGCGGAAAAAGCACAATCGCCTTTGACATTCTTTTCGCCGAAGGCCAGAGACGCTACCTTGAATCGCTCAACGCCTACGCCCGCCAGTTTGTCCAGCCCGCGGCCCGGCCCGACATAGACGAAGCCTCAGGGATTCCGCCGACTGTCGCCATAGAACAGCGCACGAGCCGGGGCGGGCGGAAAAGCACGGTGGCTACAGTTACGGAGATTTATCACTTCCTCCGGCTCCTCTACGTAAAACTCGGCGTACAGCACTGCCCTGACTGCGGCGAAACAATAGACAGCCAAAGCCCCGCCAGCATAGCGGCGCGGCTCATGTCCGGCTTCCGGGGGCGGGACATTACCCTCCTCGCGCCCCTCGTAACGGCCCGCAAGGGCATCTACAAGGAGCTTGCGCGGGGAATGGCAGCCCACGGGTACGAAAAGCTCCGCGTTGACGGGGAGTACCTTGCAACAGACCCCTGGCCCAAACTTGACCGCTACAGGGAACACACAATAGAGCTTCCCATCGCGGAGGTAAGCGTTACCCCCAAAAACGAGAACACACTCCGCGCCGCCCTCACCACAGCCCTTGAAGCCGGAAAAGGTCTTGTAAAAGTTATCTCCGCCAAAAACACAGCCAAAACAAAAACCGCCTCCGAAGAAAAAATCTTCTCAACTCTCCGGGCCTGCCCCGGCTGCGGCAGAAGTTTTCCCGAACCCGACCCGCGCCTTTTTTCCTACAATTCCCGGCACGGCTGGTGTCCCGCCTGTTACGGCACAGGACTTAAACTCGCGGGCTTTGACGAAGAACAAACAGGCGAAGAAATCTGGTGGAACGCATGGTACGAAGGCGCGGAAATCCCCTGCCCCGCCTGCGGCGGCGAGCGGCTCAGGGAAGAAGCCCTCGCCGTAACCTTCGGCGGCCTCTCCATAGCCGGATTCTGCGCCATGACAGTGAGCGAAGCCGCAAAATATTTTGACCGCATTAAACAGGATGAGCGCAGCGCGGAAATAAGCCGCGACATCATCAAGGAAATTCAAAGCCGCCTCGCCTTTCTTGCGGAAGTCGGCCTCTCCTACCTCAGCCTTAACCGCTCCGCCCCCACCCTCTCAGGCGGCGAAGCCCGCAGAATCCGCCTTGCCTCGCAGCTTGGCTCAAACCTCAGGGGCGTATGCTACATTCTTGACGAACCCACAATAGGCCTGCACTCCCGCGACAACGCCATGCTCCTCGAATCCCTCGAAAAACTGAAAAAGAAAGGCAATTCCGTGGTCGTCGTGGAACACGACGAAGAAACCATACGCCGCGCTGATTACATCATCGACATAGGGCCCGGCGGAGGCTCAGGCGGAGGCGAAGTTGTTGCCAAAGGCCCCTTCCGCGACATCGTAAAAAACAGGACAAGTAAAACAGCCCAGTGCCTCCGAAGCCCCCTCTCCCACCCCCTCAGGGAAAAAAGGCGGCCTGTAGGCGCATCGGGGAAAGGACCTGGTGGCTGCCTCACGGTAAAAAAAGCCAGCCTCCACAACCTCAAAAACATAAACGCCGCCTTTCCCCTCGGCGCCCTCGTCTGCGTAACAGGAGTCTCCGGCAGCGGAAAAAGCACCCTCGTGCGGGACATACTCCTCCCCAACCTCGCGGGCCTCGTAGGAAGGCGGCGGGGCCGCCCGTCCGCCTTTCACGGCTGCGCCGGAATCACAGGCTGGGAAGGCATAGAGCGCGTACTCGAAGTTGACCAAAGCCCCATAGGGAAAACCCCGCGCTCCTGCCCCGCCACCTACGTGGGTTTTTGGGACGACATACGCCGCCTCCTCGCGGATACAGCCGAAGCCCGCGTACGCGGCTATACCCCCAGCCGCTTTTCCTTCAACACCCCCGAAGGCCGCTGCCCCGAATGCGAAGGCCAGGGCCTGCGTAAAATTGAAATGAGCTTTCTCCCTGACGTAACAGTACCTTGCGAAACCTGCGGGGGACAGCGCTTTGAACCCGAAACAAACGAAATTATCTTCAAAGGCGCATCTGTGGCGGACATACTCAAGTTCAGCGCGGAAGAAGCACGGGGCTTCTTCTCCTTCCACCCCAAAATCCACTACGCCCTCTCTCTTCTCTGCGATGTGGGCCTCGGCTACATTCCCCTCGGACAGCAAAGCCCCACCCTCTCAGGCGGCGAAGCCCAGCGCATCAAACTCGTCTCAGAGCTCGCCCGCATAAAGCCGCAGTTGCGCAGTCTCAAAAATACCCAGGGCGGCTCGCTCTACCTCCTCGACGAACCCACAATCGGCCTCCACATGGCCGACGTAGAAAAACTCATCCGCGTACTCCACCGCCTCGTTGACGCCGGAAACACCATCATTCTCATCGAACACAACCTCGACATCATAGCCGAAGCCGACTGGCTCATCGACATGGGCCCCGAAGGAGGCGAAGGAGGAGGCCGCATTGTCGCATCCGGCCCGCCCGAAATCGCGGCGCAAAAAAACTCCCACACCGCGCGTTACCTCAAAACATTTCTCCAGGGGCGCAAAAAGTAAAACAAAGTAATATAAAGGGCGCATTTTTTGCGGGCCTTGCCCGCCAATGGGCCCGCTCAAAGCGACCCGCGGGAATAACCACACAACAAACCCTTACGCGGCTATTTCTTCCCGCCGTCAACCTTTTTCGGCGCGGGTTTCTTTTCCGGGCCGGCTGCGGGTTTGGCGGGCGCGGGCCTGGGTTT
>JAITGB010000277.1 GCA_031280945.1 Spirochaetales bacterium | reverse complement strand
CCGCAGATGTGGTTGGGCAGGCACCCGAAGGGCTGGAGTATGACGAAGGAGTGTACGCCGTGAGAAGCGTGGTGGAGGATTTCGCCGGGAATGAGCCAGCCTTCGCCTGATGTGAAGGTGCGGTGCATGATGTGGTCTGTGTTTTTGGCTATGTCGGGGAGGCGGGTTGAGGCTTCGTAGAGGGGATGCCGCGCGGCGGTTTTTTCGAGTTTATCCAGGGCGTAGTCAAAGAGGCCCTCGCCTATGTAGGTGGTGAGGACTTCGGCAAAGGGGTAGCTTACGCCAAATTCGCGGATTTCGGAGATTTTGCGGAGGTAGTCGCGGCGGAATACGTCAAGCATTCGGGGGAGGATGACTTCCATATTGTGTTTTTCGAGGTACTCTTCGACGTAAAAATTGGAGCCGGGGTGGTAGTTAAGGAGGTACTCTCCTATGATAAATACGCGCGGTTTTCGTATTTTCCTGTCGTAGGGGATTTTGCTTAAGGCCGCGATGCCTTTTTCAAATGCGCGGATTGCGCCTTTGATGCCTTTTGTGTAGAGGCCGTCCGCTACGGAAGAAATTGCTTCGTTAAAGGTTTTTTCCGTTTCGCCTGAGTTTAATTCGTAGGGTCTTTGCCGCCTGAGGATGTCTTCGAGTATGTCCATGATGACGAGGCTCCAGAGCATCCTCATTTCAAAGGGGAGGCCGAGTTTGAAGCCGGGGTACATGTTCTTTGAGTCGAGTTTGTCCGTGGTAATTATGGGTACTTGCGGGAAGCCTGCTTCGTCAAGGGCGCGGCGGGCGAGGCTTGCGTAGTGGGAGAGGCGGCAGTCGCACTGGTATTTTGCGAGGGCGAGGACAACTTCGTCGGGGTTGTACTGTCCGCTTTCCAGGACGGAGAGTCCTTCGCCTATGTTCATCTGCGCGGGAAAGCAGATGTCGTTGTGCACATATTTTTTGCCGAGTTTTATGGCTTCGCGTCCTCCGAGGGGGAGGGGTTCTACGCGGAAGCCTTGTCTGCGTATAGCGGCGCTTGCTATTTTGCAGAAGGCTGCGGACACGTTGGGTACGAGAAGGATTTTCTTTTTCCAGTCGGATTGCGTGAATTTGACGGGATAGGGGTCTTCAAGCCGCCGGGCGGGCTGCGCCTGGTTTTTGGCTCTGCGGGTTTTTATGGTTTCTATAAAGGATTTTATTCTGATGTTTAAGGGCCCGGCCGCGTCTCCTTCGTCGAGCTTCAGGATAAGGGGGGATTTTCCTGAGATTTCGTTCATAAGGCGCGAGACTTCGTCCGTGAGGATTGCGTCGTGTCCGCAGCCGAAACTCACTATTTGTACGTATTCAAGCGCGGCTTCGTGCGCGGCGCGGATTGCCCCTGAGAGCATACGGGCGTGGAAGTTGTTTGTAATTTCTATGCGGGTGAGGCAGAGGTCCGTGGAGTTGAGGCCGGGGAGGCTGTCCAAGGTGAGTACGGGAATCCCCAGCCGCGTAAAATGCCGCGAGAGGTCGTGGCTTACAAGCTCATCGTTGTGGTAGGGTCTTCCGGCGAGGACAACGGCAAAGCCGCCTTTTTTCTGGGTTTCGTGTATTTCTTGTATGACGCGGCGGCCTTCTTCTTCGAGTTCTCCGCGAAAGGCCGCGAGAGCCTTGTCGCCTTCGCCTATGGCTGCGAGGATTGCCTCACTGGGTATTCCGAAGGTGGAGCGCGCAAAGGAAGTGATTTGGCGGTTTCTGTCCTTGAGTTTGAACCAGTGGAAGGTGGGGGTGTCAAGGGGCGTGTTCCAGCGCCTTTCGGGGTCATCGGAGTATTTAATCACAAGGGGATAGCCTTTTACAACAGCGCACACGTAATCGGAGAGAGGCTCTGTGTTTTCCGAGGGCATTCTGATAATCATGGGCATAAAAACACGGTCTACGCCGCTGTCAACGAGGTCCCGGATATGTCCGTGTACAAGTTTTGCGGGAAAGCAGACTGTGTCCGAGGCCACAAAGGGGAGGCCCCTTTCAAAGAGTTTTCTGCTGCTTGCGCGGGAAATCTGTGTTCTAAAACCCAGGGCTCTCCAGAAGGTAGTCCAAAAGGGCATACTGTTCCAGAACTCAAGGCCGCGCGGAAGGCCAATCGTGATGTCCTTTGCGGGGCTCACCTGTGTACAGGGATAGTCGCGGAAGAGGAGTTTTTCCCGGAGCTTAACGAGGTCCGGCACAGCCTTCATCTTCGCGCTGATTGTGTGGATTTTTTCGCGCACATCCTCGTCGTGGGCCTCGCCCGCGACTTCGCCTCTTTCGCAGCGGTTTCCCGTGATGTAGGTTTCGCCGCTTGAAAAGGTGATAAGGGTGCGGTTACAGCTATTGCTGCAAAAAGGACAGATGTACTTTGATTTCTGCGTGTAGCTGAAATCTTCCATGGCATCAAGCCCGATAAACCGCGAGGTAAACGCTCCGCCGGACGCGGTGAGGGCCTCAACGTGCCTTTTGGTAAGAAGCGCGATTCCTATGGCTCCCATTTCTCCCGGATAGGGAGCGCGGATAATTGTTTTTCCCGTGTACTGCTCCAGGGCGCGCAGAACCGCATCGTTTTTGAAAGTCCCGCCCTGTACGACAATTTTCTCGCCCAGACCCGTAAAATTCGACACGCGCACAACTTTGGTAAAAACATTCTCGATAATGGAACGGCACAGGCCCGCCATAATATCATCAGGCTCCTTGCCGTTTTTCTGCTCCGTGATGATGCAGCTATTCATAAAAACAGTACAGCGGCTTCCCAGTTCCGCGGGATTTCTCGCGCGGAAAGCCGCCTCCGCGATTTTGCTGACAGGAATGCTCAAAGACTTGGCAAAGTTTTCAAGGAAAGAACCGCAGCCCGCGGAGCAGGCCTCGTTCAAGGTTATGCCCGTAACAATATCGCCCTGAATACTGATGGCCTTCATATCCTGACCGCCAATATCAAGGATAAAACTCGCGCCCGGAGCGTATTTGAGAGCCGCCGCAGCGTGGGAAACAGTCTCAACAGTATGATAGTCCGCGCCCAAAGCCCGCGCAAAAAGAACCTCGCCGTAGCCCGTTGTACCCACAGCGATAATCTCAAGCCCAATTCCCAGCTTCTTGTATTTTTCCGCAAGGCCGATAAGAGCGCGGCGTATAACCGCAAGAGGCTCCCCGCTGTTCGCGGTGTAAAAAGTATCGGCAACCCTCTCAGCCTCGTCCACAAGAACAAATTTCGTTGTCGTCGAACCCGCATCTATTCCGAGGTATGCGCGCAGAATCCTATCCCGCCTCACCTCCGGCAAGGACACAGGCTCAGGCTTGGGCGGAAGAGCGTGCCGGCTCTCAAAAGCCGCCCTCTCCTGACGCGACAGAAAATAATGCTTACGCGCATCGGGAACCTCCGAAGAAATCTCCCGCCTGTAGGCCGACAAAGCCTCAATAGCCTGCGAGGGAACAAACTCCCGGGGCTCGTCCGCGAACATCTCCCCCAAAGACAAAGCCGCCCCGTGGGCAACCAGAACCTCAGGACTCTCAGGCCGGATAATATCGTCCCCCGAAAGGCCCAGCCTTTCCGCGAAAACGCGAATCAAACTCGGATTAAAAGTAAGAGGCCCGCCCTCAAAAATAATCGGCGGCTTTAACTCAAGCCCCTGCGCCAAACCCCCAATAGTCTGCTTGGCGATAGCGTGAAAAGTCGAAAGAGCAATATCCTCCCGCGAAACACCCTGATTCAAAAGAGGCTGAATATCCGTCTTCGCAAAAACCCCGCACCGCCCCGAAATATCGTACACATGGGTTCCCCGCGCTGCGGCCCCCTCAAACTCCTCAACAGGAATTTTTAAGAGATGCGCCACCTCATCGATAAAAGCCCCCGTTCCCCCCGCGCAGCTCCCGTTCATGCGCATATCCGAAGCCACCAGCCTATCGGTCAGCTCATCATGATAAAAGAAAACAATCTTCGCGTCCTGCCCGCCCAGCTCAATCGCCACACGGCTTCGCGGATAAAAAGACTTCACCGCGATAGAGTTCGCCACGACCTCCTGAATATAGGCCGCATGAATCATCACCGCGAGCCCCTTGCCGCCCGACCCGCACACAGCCACGCGAAACTCCGCTCCCCGCTCCTGCGCGAACACCTCCCCCAAAAGAGCCGCCGCCGCTTCCGGCTGCCGCGCATTGTGCCGCATATAGCGCGAGAAAATAACCTCTTTCGTATCAGGGTCTAAGGCCACAGCCTTTACCGTCGTAGACCCCACATCAAGACCCAGCCACAGACAACGCCGCGTATTCATAGCAGAAGTGAGAATATACCCCTTTTCCCCGGAAAAATCAACAAAAGAAGATTTTGGGCGCATCTCTGCTTTTTTTGCCTCCGGCAAAAAAAGCAAAGCCGGGCTATCCGCTCCAATTCCTCAAAAATTGCCTCAAGGCAATTTTCTGCGGGATTTCCGCTTCTATCCCTTGCGCGGTCTGGGTGGGCCGTGCGCTTTCGCGCACGCCCCACCCAGACCCCCTGCCCGCGCCTCCAACCCCCGCCCTCCCTCCGGTCGGGCAGCCCCCACCCCGCCCCCCGCCGCTTCGCGGCGGGCGCAGCGTTCCTCTTGCTTTTTTCCGGCTTTTGCAGTATATTATCCAAATAATAAGGGGGAAACCATGAAACAAACCATGCTCGCAGCATTTTTAACGCTCACGCTCGCTTTTGGCTGTTCCAACATCTTTGAGGACACAATCGCCAACGATTCAAGCAAGGAGGCCAAAGCTGAAAAACTGGAGATGGCGCTTACCTCAAGGGACTATAACGCCATTATCGGCGCCCTCGACAATCCCGCAGGAAATTACGGGGGCCTTTCCGCCCGCGAAAAATACCTCCTGCAGATGGCTTGGCTCGGAAAATCAGGCTTTACCGCGCTTGATATTTTAACCGAATTCTTCAAGGACGACGATAACAGAAGCACCTCGGACATTCTCCTCGCAAGCCTCGGAAACACGGCAAAAAACGTAGATACAGCCCTTATCACGGGAAAACGCGCCTATTATTCCAAAACAATGGCCATGAAAGCCCAGAGCGGCGGAGTACAGGATATTGACACAGTAGCCGGAGTCGCCGCTACGCTTGATACTCTTATGGTTGTAACCCTGATTGCGGAGAAAATGAATACCATTACAGGAATAGAGGGCGTCAGTTTTGACAAGGATGCCCCCAACTATATAGGCGCCCAGGTCGAAGCCATTGATGACAAGGATGACCTCGAAGACTTGATAGAAAACCTCTCCCAGGCAGCCGACATAGACCTGGCCGAACTTGTAACCAACATAGAGCTTCTCAAGGACTCGATTGGTTCCCTCGGAGGAACCGATTCCGACATTGGCGAAAAATTCGACGAATACACCCAGGATATTCTTGACAACGGAAATGTAACCGCCGCCTCTCTCGCCGAGTTCATCTGGAATCAGTGGAAAAGGAACTAACAATGAAAACACACAAACTTTTTTTCCTTGCGGTTTTTACCGTTCTCTGTGCCGCCTCCGCCTTTGCCGATTCAGCCGCGGGCAAGGGCTACACCACGCGGGAGTACCCCTGGGTTATGCGTTCCACGGCGGCCCTGGGCATGGGCAACGCCTACTACACAAAGAGCGACAGCAAGTACGCTCCCTTCTACAATCCCGCAGGGCTTGCCAGAATAAAAAAGAACTGGCAGTTTGACCTCATTCCCCTCGCCATAGGGCCCAACGGCCACATCATTAATTTTGCCAAAGACGCGCGGAGTACAGACACATCGGACAACAGCGAACTTGCCGAACTCTTCAAAAGGCACATCGGAAACGAACAGTTCATGTCCGTGGCCATGTATCCCGGCTTTACCAAAAAGAACTTTACGCTGGGGATTTTTGCCGCAAGCCAGTTAAACGCGCAGGTCGCCAACCCTGTTTTGCCCGAAGTAAACGCGGACGCCTTTGCCGACATGGGAGCGGTTATTGGCTATGCCCATTCCTTTTTGGAGGACAAACTCCAGGCAGGCGTTGCGCTGCGGGGTCAGGAACGCCTGGGCTACAGGAGGTCTTTCCTCTTTAGCGATTTCGCCAACGATGAAATCAGCAAAATCACCGAAAAGGGCATGGACAACATAGGTAGGAGTTTTGCGGTTCTCATAGACGTAGGAGTTATCTATAACTTCTCTTTTGAGGAATACTTTAACCCCCGCGTGGGCCTTGCCGTAAACAACATGGGAAGCCGTTTTACCCAGACAAAGGATATTCCCCATTCCGTTACGCTTTCCGGCGGATTCTCTCCTTCGTACTCCGTGATTAAAACCGACGTGGTTCTTGATATCGTTGACATAACCCAGCGTTTCCATGAGGACAAGGACTGGGGAAAACGCATAAACATGGGCCTTGAACTCAACTTTGACCTGCCAGTTCTGCGGAATTTCTTTTTCCGAGGCGGCCTGCACCAGGGTTACCCAAGCTGGGGCCTCGGCCTTGATGCAACCTTTATCAGAATAGACTATGCCCGCTACAAAGAAGAACTCGGAGCCTACGCCGGACAAAATTCGGACACCCGACATGTCATAGAACTTGTCATTGGTTTCTAGGGCGGGCCCGCTTTTCTTTAGAAAATTGCGGAACTTAGCCGCTCTGCCGTACACTTCGTGTACAGCAGAGCGGCCCGCCGCATAATTGACCAACGCCCCCTTTTTCGGCTACACTAGGAAAAATTATTCAAGGAGTGTTCATGTCGAAAGCTCACCGGGGAGCGGGTTTACGTTCCCAGACATCATCAGGACGCGGAGTGTGCCCCCTGTGCAAGAGGAGCGGCATCAAGGTTGTGCATGAAGTCGCATCTGGCGACAAAAAACTCATGCTCTGCAAACAGTGCAAAGCTGCCGTGGCCAGCGGAAAAAAACAGCTCGAAGCCGCCGTATAAAAAGCCCCAGAGCAGGGCAGCAGAGCCAAACGGGAAGCAGGTAAAAAGTACAGGTGAAAGCGGAATCAATCCGGCTGGCGTACTTCCTTTTCTTTTTTCTTGAGCTGGGCTGGGAAAGCCTAATAGGCTTTCTCAATGTCCGCCATACGCGGAAGAGCGCGGCGGCTGTTCCTCCGGGCTTTGCCGCAGTAGTGGACGCGGAATCCTGGGCCAGGGCAGCGGCCTACAATGTTGAGAAGGGCAGGTTTTCCCTCGTATCAGGGCTCGCTTCCTCCTTTATTGTGCTCGCCGCTCTCTTTTCAGGCGGCCTGGGGGAGCTTTCCGGCTTTTTCGTCTCTCTCCCCCTTCACCCCTACATCAGGGGAATCCTCTTTGTGTACGCCGCGGGACTATTCTTCTCGCTTACAGCCCTTCCTTTTTCGCTGTATTCCCAGTTTGTTATTGAAGAACGTTATGGCTTCAATAAAATGACCCCCAGCCTCTTTTTTCTGGACACGGTAAAAAGCCTCGCGCTCTTTGCCGTGCTCGGCGCCCCCCTTCTTGGGGCGCTCTTCTGGTTCATGGACGCAGCGGGCAGTTCGTGGTGGCTCATCGCCTTCGCCTTTACCGCGCTGTTTCAGATTTTTATTACTCTCCTCTATCCCCTTGCGATTGCCCCCCTGTTTAACACATTCACCCCGCTCGAAGAAGGCCCCCTCAAAGAAAGAATTACAACCCTCGCCGCGGAACTCTCCTTTAATATCAAAGGGATTTTTGTCATGGACGGTTCGCGCAGAACGCGGCATTCCAACGCCTATTTTACCGGCCTGGGCGCCGTAAAAAGAGTAGTCCTCTTTGACACCCTCACACAGTCGCTCGAAGCCGAAGAACTTGCCGCAGTCCTCGCGCACGAAATCGGCCACGAAAAAAAGAAGCACCTCTACAAGCGTCTCGCCTTAAACCTTATCCTTCTCCTCGGATTTTTCTGCGCCGTACATATCCTGTACCGCTACGAACCCCTCTTCGCCGCCTTCCGCTTTCCCGCTGTAACCCCCGAAGGCATACTCGTCATCCTCAGCTTCTGCTCCGGGCCCCTCACGTTTTTCCTCACTCCGCTTTTTAC
>JAITGB010000208.1 GCA_031280945.1 Spirochaetales bacterium | reverse complement strand
GGTTTTTTACGGCCGCAGGCCGTAAAAAATGCGCCCAAATATTTCACATCAAAAAAAATAATTTTTTAAAAACTTCCAAGCAGCAGAAAAAAAATCACTGACATATATATATGAAATTTTGTTCGGGGAGTGCCGCATGAAACAGTCCGGCGTGTTCCGGGCCATCTATGAGGTTCTTTTAGCGGCTTTGGCTGCGGAGGGCGAAAGGACGGGGCTTTTCCGCGTGGAGGGTTTTTCCGCGCGGGAAGAGAAGGGCGGGGCTGTGCGGCTTTTTGTGAGCGATATGTGCCAGACGAGTCAGGACAGGGGAGGGGAGCGCGTTATTGCGGGGGAGTTTTCCTACGAGGCGCCTTCGCGTTTTTGCGTTGCGCTGGGGGTTCTCGTTTCGGGGCGGGATTATCCGTGCGTCCTTGAATGCGCGGGGGCTGTTGCGCGTTTTTTTAAGGATTCGCGGGTTTTTTCCGCGGAGGGCTGCGGCTGGCACGGGAACGGCAAGGGGGTTTTTATCCTTGAGCCGGAAATCCGGGAGCCTGCGGCTTTGGCTTCGGAGGCTGTTGAGGCTGCACAGGGGGAGCGGCTTTCTCTTGTTCTGCGCTACAGGGTTGAGGCGGCTATAAATTCGGAGAAGGGCGGAAGTTTCCGCAGGGTCGAGAAACGGGATATCAAGGCCCGTTCTATTATAGAAGGAGGTTGATATGCCTGCATACCAAACGCCGGGCGTCTACGTTGAGGAGATTGAGAGCGGTTCCAAGCCTATTGAGGCGGGCTCTACGAACATCGCGGGTTTTCTGGGCGTGGCGGAAAAGGGGCCGGTAAACGAGGCGGTTTTGGTTACGAACTGGACCCAGTACGCAAAGATTTTCGGGGGTTTTCATGCGGGGGGCTGGCTTGCCCACGGCGTGTATCAGTTTTTTCAGAATGGGGGGACAAAGTGTTTTATTAACAATCTTGCGTCTCCGCCTGAGGGGGCGGGTTCCTCTGGAGGCGCGGAGGCGGGAGAGTCTGCAGGAGACGCGGACGGTTCGGGCATCTCGGACGGTTCGGACGGCGATTCGGGGGGGCGCTCTTCAGCGGTTGAAGGAGAAACTCTGCCCGCGAAAATCAAAAATCCTGAGGATATTGCGAAACTTATTATTGGACGGGACGAGGGTGTGGGGAAGAAAACGGGGTTGTGTCTCTTCGATACGATTCCCGAAATTGCCCTCATTGCGGCTCCGGGGGTAACGGACCCTGCGGCCCAGGACGCTATTTTATCCCATTGCGAGAAAAACCGTTTCCGTTTCGCGGTTCTTGATTCGCCTGAAGAGCTTGAAAAAGGTATAGACACTCTGCCTATGCCGAGGGATTCGATTATGGGCGCGTATTATTTTCCCTGGATAACTATGTTTGATACTGCGCAGGATACGCAGGTGTACGCGCCGCCTTCGGGTGGTATTTGCGGGGTTTACAGCCGCGTTGATTCACAGAGGGGGGTCCACAAGGCTCCGGCCAATGAGATTTTCCGCACGGCTCTGGGGCTCAAGTACAATCTGACGGACGCGGAGCAGGAGCTTTTGAATCCCAGGGGCATAAACTGTATCCGTGAATTTCCCGGGCGGGGTATTCGTGTGTGGGGCGCGCGGACTGTAAGCTCTAATCCTGAATGGCGCTACGTCAATGTGCGGCGGCTTTTCTGTATGGTGGAGCAGGCTATTCAGAACGGAACAAACTGGGTTGTCTTTGAGCCGAATACGCGGGACCTGTGGAAGAAAATCACGCGGAACCTGACGTCTTTTCTTCTTAATACGTGGAGGTCGGGCGCTCTTTTCGGCGATACGCCGGAGGAGGCGTTTTACGTGCGCTGTGATGATGAGCTTAATCCGCCTGAGTCAATTGATGCGGGGTACGTTGTTGTGGAGGTGGGGCTTGCGCCTGCGAAGCCTGCGGAGTTTGTCGTGTTCAGGGTTTCGCAGAAAACCCTTGAGAACGAATAAATTTTTTAAGTGTGAGGAGTTTTATTATGGCTGATTATTCACCGACGACAAAAACTTACTTTAAGGTCGAAATCGATGGAATCGATTACGGGAACTTTGTTTCTGTTTCCGGGTTGGGGGCTTCCGCGGAAGTGTCCGACGATATGGGGGGCATGGACAAGAATCCCCGCAAGGTCGTGGGAAAGGTAAAGTACGATGTGGTACAGCTTGTGCGCAACGCGGACCCCCGCGACAAGATTCTCAAAGAGTGGTGGAAGTCTGTTGAGCGCGGAAATCCGGAGCAGAAGTCGATTTCCGTTGTTTTTATGGACAGGGACGGGACAACGGAGATACAGAGGCGGAACCTGTTTAACTGTGTTCCCTGCGGCTGGGTTCTTTCCGATTTGAGCAGCACTGCTCCGGGCGTTATCCAGGAGACAATTTCCGTTGTGTACGAAAACGCCGAGTGGGCGTGATGGGGGCGTAGATGCGCGCCCCGCGCGGGGCCGGAAAGAAAATAAACCGGTTTGGCAGGGCGGAAGATTCTCCTTGGGATGGAGGCTGCCGCGCGGGGCTTTTTATGTGTGGTTTGTGGTGGGGGTATTTTTTTAAAAGGGGGCACAAGACTCAAGGTGGTTTTTGCGAGAATGTTTGTTGTATTTTATATGCCGGCGTTTTTGTTCTTTGCGGGCTGCTCTTCTTCACCGCCTTCTTTGCCTGTTGAGGTGAAGGTTATTACCGAAACCCAGGACAGGTACGACGCCCTGCCGGAAACCCTTCCCGCGGTGATTCTTCTTCCGGCGGCGGCGTCTTCGGCTGTTCCAGCCGCCATTACGGCGGTGGTGGAGGACGAGCTTCGCAGGCAGCTTGCGGCGGGGAAAAAATTAAAACCTATCGGCATGGGAAAGTGGCTTGCCGTGAACTTTGCCCGGCGCAAAGCGGAAAATCCTTTCGCGTTTCTTGCGGCTCTCCGGCAGGAGCAGTACGCCCTTCCTGTCGCGGCGCTGTGTATGCCTGAGCTGTTCCGCTGTGAGGATTATTTTGTTCTTCATCTTGCTTTTTATCCTCTTGACGGAACCTCTTATCCGGTAAGCGTTCTGCGGTATTTTCGCGGGGAGAAAGAGATTTCTTTAATGCTTTCTGCCTGTCTTGAGGAAGCCTATAACCGTTTTTTTCTTGTGCGGCGCGGCGAGGGCAAGAAAAGAGTGGTGGTTGAAGCCTTTAAGCTGGAATTCCGCAAGCTCCTTGAGCTTGAGAGCGGAGAATTCGAGTTTATCGAGGCTCCCCTTGTTACACAGTACGGGAACGCTCTGCGCGAGGGGGATGATTTTTTCAGCCTGCTTTTCGCGTACTCTCTCGCGGCGACGGATTTGTTTCAGGTTATGCGGCTTGCGGATTTTTCTTCGTATGCGGGGGGGAGCGGTGTAGGGGCGGGTCAGGCCGATTACGTTCTGCGGGGAAGGCTTCAGCTTGCCGACGAGATTAATGTTCTCTATGTGGAGGTGTATTCTCCCGGCGGAGCGAGGCTTGCGGGATTCAGGCTTCCTTTCAAAAACCCAACGCTCAAAAAGATTTGGGACGTGTGTCAGGAGGGGGCGGCCCGTGTGGCGCAGAGCGTTCTGCCGGAGGAAAAGCTGGGCCGCGTTCCACCTCTTGATGTAGAGGGCGGGGAATTCTTTTCCCAGGGTATGTTTACAGGCTGGGACAGTCTTCCCGGCCTTGTTCTTCCCCGTGGAATGCGGGTTATTACGGCGGTTTCAGGAGAGATGCAGGCCGTTCGAAAAGTTTTTTATATTCTGCTTGACGGGGAGGCTTTAGTTTTTACGGACAGGGAGGGAGAGTATTTATGGAATCTCCTGAAAAAATAATTTTCACCGCGCTTTTTGCGTTTTTGTTTTTCGGCTGCAAGAGCCCTCCTTTGGTTATAATTCAGGACCCTCTTGTGATTGAGGAGATTGCGCCTCTTCCCCGTACTGTAATAGTAAAACCGCAGACCGAATACGAGCCTGTATATACGGTTTTACGCATCGTGGAGGTCTCCGAGGTTAACGGGATTCAAAAGTTTTTTCTTGTGCGCATGGGGCCGGATAAAACGAACCTTGTTTCAGGCGGGGGAGGGGAAATAGGAGACGATGCTGAGTTTAAGAGAATTATCGGCACATATAAAATTATAGAAGTGTACGGAGACTTTTTTCGCTGCGAGGTGGAAAGGCTGGATTACAAGATAGGAAGCGCGGCCCACATTCGCATAAAAACCGGGGAAAGGATAAAACAGTAGGAGGAAAGAATGTCTCATATTGCGAGAATAAATACAAAGATACGGAACCTTGAGTATTTGAAAAAAGCCCTTGCCGAAATGGATATGGAATATGTTGAGGCGGAGGAGGGGAGCTGTATCGCCGTAAAGGGTTTTGGTAAGGCGGAAATTGCCGGGGAATGCGAGCTTGAAATCAAAACCGGTTCTTCCTACGGCATAGGACTTCGCAAAGCGGCAGACGGCTATGAAATGGTGGCGGACTGGTGGGCTATCGAAACTTTTACGGGCTATACGCAGGAAACTATCGTTGCCCGCATAACGCGGCAGTACGCCTACGAGACTGTTATGGATAAGGTGCGGGGCATGGGCTACTCCGTACTGTCCGAGGAAGAGGACGCGAGCGAGAATCTTCGTATAAGCGTGTGCCGGTGGGCGTAGGGGATGCCGGAAAATGGATTTTTTTGCAAGCCGCGAGACTTTGGAGGGGGAAATACACAAGGGCTGCCTTGAAGATGCCCAGATTGCGGGCTGCGACATAAGCGGCTTTGAGATAGATGACGGAAGCTGGAAAAAAGTGTCCGCGAGGGATGTTGATGCTCACGGCGCGGTTTTTCGAAAAACGGAGATACGCGGCAGCGAATTCTTTCGCTGCGGTTTTATGCGGGCGGTTTTTTCGGCGTGCCGTTTTGATGATGTTGTTTTTGATGGGGTTAATCTTATAAAGAGCGGCTGGAAGGGGTGCAGGCTGAAAAATATCCGATTGAAGAATTCCTGTCTTCAGAGAGCGGAGTTTTTTGGAGCGGCAATTTTTTCTTCACATTTTACGGACTTTGAGGCCATAGGATGCCGTATTGAAAACTCTTTTGTGGCGAACAGCGTTTTTAGTCTTACCGGTTCGGGTATGAACGGTTTTTCCGGTGGACGCATAATCTCTACGGTTTTTTACAACTGCCGTTTTGAAGGCGGGGTGTTTGACGGTGAGTCTTTTGAAAACTGCGCTTTTGTCCGCTGCGGAAACCTTGCGCACAGCGCGGTGTTTGAGAACGGGGGTTCTTGCGCGGGAGGCGCGTTCTTTACGCAGAGGCGGCCTTTGCGTTTTTTGGAACTCTTTCGGCGGGAAGAGGCCGCCGCACTTTTGGGGAGCTATGTATGATGAAGAATTTGGAACAGCCCGCAGCGGAAAATTTTCGGGCGCTTTTTGCGGGGATGGACAGGGAACTCCTTGCCGATGTTCTTTCGCTTCTTCTCGCGGAAAGGAGCGAAGCTCCTGTTTCTTTGCCGGAAGAAGATGTTCCTGTCTTTCAAAACTTTGCCGGCGCGGTTCTTTTTTTGAAGGCGAAGTACGATTTTGAGGAGCTTGAGCTTTTTACGGCGGAGGCTGGTTTTGTATACGTGAATCTGGGGGAACGCAGGGTTCTTTTGACAGGCCGTCCGGCGGGCGGGAAATTCGGTTTGGGTGAGGGAGTACGCGGGGCTTCGCGGGAAGCCCCGCAGGGAAATACGGAGAGCCCGGCGGGCGGGCGGTTTTCTCATCTTGAAATGGGGGAGGAGTGATGGCTCTCAGGACAACATTCAGGTTTATTCTTCCCAGAGGGACGGGAATTAAAACGGAGGCTGGACGCAAGGCCGGGGGCATCATGCGTCTTGTAAAGGTAAAAGACCTTCTTCAGATTGAAAGGGATACCCAGGTGCGGAGGGACAGCGGGGCTTTCTACGTTGTGCTTCTTTCCCGTGTTATTAGCGAACTGGGGGCGGAAAAAATGATAACGCGAAAAACCATTGAGGATATGAGTCCGCACGATTTTGCCTTTCTCGTGGATTTTTTGCACGAAATCAATCACCAGGTTATAAAGCGCACACCTCTTTCCTGTCCGGCCTGCGGGCATACGTTTTGGGGGGCGTTCGCAAGCCTGGGGGAAGCGTAAGCCGCCGGCCGGAGGAACTATACCGGGAGGCGGCTGATATAGCCTATTATTTTAACTGGCCGAAAAGCGAAGTTTTTTCGCTCACGAACAGGGAAAGAAGGATGTGGCTTTCGCAAATCACTCGTATTCACAGGGAGCAGAAAAAAGCGCGGGAGGCGGAGGCGAGGGAAAACGCTGAACGCCTCGTCGCCCTGCGCGCCCGGGAAGGAGGAATGGAATGATACGGGAAATAGCGTGGTATTTTGAAGACGCGCGTTTTACGAATATGGCGGAGACTCTTGAAAAATCCGTTTCGGCCTATGCGGAGGCCCTTGCCTCCGGCGCGGCGGAAAACGATATTAGGGCACGGCGCGAAGAAGCGCGAAGCCTTTTTGAGGCCGAGTGCGCCGCAAGCGGACTAAAGGCTGAAGGCTATGCGGCAGGCGGCTCTTTTATCAATATAGACGCTGAATTTTTTACATCAGGGAATCTCGATAGGGAGGCTCTTAACGCTTGTATCAAAAACATTATTAAAGGACACTGCTACGAAAAAACTCTTTGGCTCTACATGGGAACAACAGGAACTTTTACGGCTCTTTCAAAAGCGGCCATGCGAAGGGAGGGCCGCGCGTGGGAGGACCTCTTCCCCCGCGCATACAGAAAAAAATATCCGCGAAAAAATCCTCTTGAAAAAAAGTGCGGAGGTGATGTAGTTCTCTACGCGTGGAACGATGGAACTTTTTCGCGGAACTACCTGCCGGAAAAAGCGCGGTGGCGTTTTGACGCGCTCCGCGACAAAAGCGGTTTCGACTGGAAGGAGGGCTACGACCCCAACGCGGAAGTTGCGAAAAAAGGCTGGCGGGGAGGTTTTGATGATGAAGGCGTCTGGAGGAGATGCGATTCTTCTGGAGAAGGCGGCAGTGAAAGGCCGGTTGAATCTCCGCCTCTTTTTCTTATCAATAGGGGCTGCTTTGCAATGCTCTATGACCCCCAGGGCTTTCTTTTTTCGCAGGAAGAGATTTTCTACTTTACGGAAGACGGCGGCCTCTACGGAAAACTCTCGCCCGATATGGAAAAAACCGCACGGAAAATTCGGGCCGCCCTCACAGGTATGGGCCTTACCTCTATAGGCGAGGCGGCTGGGCCTTCCGGCTGCGAGGAGGAAGCGGTAAACCGGGCCTGCCGCGCTCTTTTTAAGGAAATCGTCAGCCCCGGCCTTGTTGTAAGGAGCGCGGAGGAAGCGAACGCTGCAATAAACGAGAAAATACGCGAAGCCCAAAACAGGGAAGCATCGTCCGCCGGAGTGAGGCTCGAAAGAACAATACGTTTTTTGCGGCAGGCCGGAGCTTCTTCCGGCGGACTGGAAGAAGCTCTGCTTACGGGAGTTTTCCGGCTTCCGCTTGAACCGCGCACACGAGAAGGCTGTATTCTCTTGGGCTTAAACGCGGAGGAGGCCCGCTGTGCGATGTCCCACCCTGTTCCCCCCGGCAGGGAGAGTGAATTTTATTCCGCTCTCAGCAATATTTTCGCGGCGTGGGACGTGTACAAAAACTGCGGTTTGGCTAAACAGGAAATGATTTCTCGTGTATACGAGGCTCTTTGCGAAAAAACTGTTGACGGAGAAAAAAGCGCGGCGGAAAAAACGCTTGCCGCGGAAACGAGCCTTGAGGGGCTTTTCGGCATGGACAATTCCTTCGCTGCGCCTTTGGGTTTTCTCCATTCAAGCGGCATACCGGGAATTTTTGGGGAAAGAGAAATAGTCAACTTTTACGTTCGAGAAGCCGCCGCGTCTTACATCAGAAAACTCGAAAAAAAGAAAACTCTCCCCCGCGGCGCGGGAGATGAGGTTTTTTCTGTTCTTTCGGAACAGCCCGCCTTTACCAAAGAAAAAGAAGATGTTTTGAACCGGGCCCTGACGCGCGCTTTAAGCCAGTATCCCGCCGTACATTTAAGTACGGGTATGAGCGTCGCAAGCCTGACTCGCGCGGCCTGTTCAGCGGTGGAGGGCAAAGAAGGGGCTTTTCTTGAAAAACGTGTGTTTTGGGAACTTCCCCTTCACAGCTTTGTCCGTAATGCGGGGCGCAAGAATTTTCAAATGCGGCAGGTGTCCATTACCGCAGCAGGCGGTGATGGTGAAAAAAATGAAATGCGGCCTCTCATTGTTGTCGGAGCGGCGCGGGGAGAATCTCTTGCGGAAAAAGGTTTTGGATATAAAGTTCTCCGCGAAAAATACGGCATGACCGAGGATGCGGCGCACAAGACGGAAAAATTTCTTCGAACCGTTCGCATGGATGAGGAAATTTCCCGGGAAGAAGCCTCTTTATTTATGGCTGATGCTGATAGATGTCTTGCGGAATTCGGAAAAAGCGGAGCTGGAGCTTTTCGGGCGGCCTTTCTTAAACTCATTGACAGCAGGGAAGATGCCGCTTACAACCTCACGGCGGAAGACGGTTTCGGCGCGTACCTGAAAAGCGGACGCTTTAAGGCAAGCCGTCTCAAAGCCGAAAGCATAGCGGAGTTTG
>JAITGB010000202.1 GCA_031280945.1 Spirochaetales bacterium | reverse complement strand
GTATGCGGGGGAACATCTTTTTGGCTTTTCTGGGCGTTGCGGCGACCAATGGCGTGGGGATTGGCTGCGTGTTTCTGGGGATTTGGCTGGGGAGGCTGGTGTACGCGAAATAGGGTTTGAGCGGGGGGGCCGCAGCAGGGCGCGGTTAACCGCGGTTAAAATTGAACGTTTCTTCCTTAGCTTTCTAAATTATGAGGCAACGCGCATGGTTAGATTTTTACGTGAGTGATTGCGCCAGATTGACACAGATCGCTTTTTTTTGGTAATATGGGGGAACAAGCAGAAATCCGCGGGCTTGACACGAGAGGGTTTCTTATGTAACCTCTTGCGAGAGTGGTGAAACTGGCAGACACGCCAGACTTAGGATCTGGTGCCTTCGGCATAAGGGTTCGACTCCCTTCTCTCGCACTTGAGCCGGGGGCTGGGCCGTGCGTTGTTCGTCAGCATTTTCTTGCGGGAATAGCTCAGTGGTAGAGCTCCACCTTGCCAAGGTGGATGTCGCGGGTTCAAGTCCCGTTTCCCGCTTTTTAGCGAGGCGATCTGGTTGTCCGGGTCGCCTTTCTTTTTTCCGTCAACTGGTGGTGGAAGCCAGACTACATATAAAAAGGAAGAGGCCGTGATAAAAAACAGGGAAATTAGTCATCTTGAACACTCCCGCGTGAGGCTGTCGGTTACCATTACGAAGGAGGCGGCGGCGGGGGAGTACAGCGGGCTTGTAGCTGAGTATTCGAAAAAGGTTATTATGGACGGCTTCAGGCGGGGCAAGGTGCCTGCGGCTGTTCTGGAGCGGAAGTTCGGTACGGAGCTGCGCGCGGAGACTATGGAGAATCTCATCGAGAAGAGCCTCAAGTCTATTTTTGAGGAGATTGAGGAGCGGCCTATTATGTACTCATCTCCTGAGCTGGAAAAGGATGATTACAGGCTCTCCTTTGAGGAGGATTTTTCTTTTGCTGTGTCCTACGATATTTTTCCAAAGATTGAGCTTGGGCCCTATACGGGTTTAAGCGTGGCGGAGCCGGAGATTGTCATTTCCCCGGAGGATGAGGCGCATGAGCTTGAAGCGCTTGTGGAGCAGAACTCTTTTATCGTGGAAAAGGACGGGGAGGCGGCGATTGGCGATACGCTGACGGCTACCTGCTGGGAGATGGACGAGGCGGGGGGGGAGGTTCCGCTTTCGCGGCGGCAGGATTTTACTTTTACGCTGGGTTCGGAAGATAATCTCTACGCTTTTGATGATTCTGTTGTGGGCATGAAAAAGGGGGAAAAGCGCGAGTTTACAAAGGAGTATCCCGCTGATTACAAATTTGAGGCTTTTGCGGGCAAGTCCAAAAGGTTGTCCTTTGAGCTTACGGGCCTGCGCGAAAAAAAGCGGCCTGAGGTAAACGATGAGCTTGCCCAGGATATAAGCGATGAGTACAAGAGCCTTGATGACCTTACAAAGGATATTCGCAGGCGTTTGGAGGAGGCTGCGGCTGCGAGGAAGCGCCAGCTTACGATAGAGGCTTTTATGGGCCTTGTGGCTGAAAAATCCGTTATTGACCTGCCGGAGAGCATGATTCGCGCGGAGGAGGAGAATTTGTGGCAGAGGTTTCTCTCTCAGGTGAGGGTTTCTGAGGCGAGGCTTGAAGAGATTCTGGAGCTGGAGAATAGTTCCCGCGCGGCTCTTATGGAAAAATGGCGGCCTGATGCGGAAAAGAGTCTTAAATTTCAGCTTCTCATTGGGGAGCTTATCAAGGCGGAGAAGGTGGAGGCTTCCGCTGAGGAGGTTGACGCGAATCTCTCTGAGCGGGCCAAGAGTCTTCGCATGGACTTTGATGAGCTTAAGACCTACTACACGAAAAACAATATGCTTGATTCTGTGCGCCACGATATTCAGGAAAAGAAACTTTTTGATGAGCTTTTGGGCAAAAACACTCTTACGAAGGGAGAGAGCATAAGCTACGCTAAAATTGTGGGAAGGGAGACGAAAGCCGATGAATGAGCGCATGAATAGTCTTGTGCCGCATATTTTTGAGAGGACGGGCGGCAGTGAGTATTCCTATGATATTTATTCGCGGCTTTTGAAAGACCGCATTGTTTTTGTTGACGGGGAAATTCTTGACCTGACAGCCGACCTTGTTGTGGCCCAGCTTCTTTTCCTTGAATCGCAGGACCCCCAGCGCGATATAAGTTTGTATATCAATTCTCCGGGGGGCGCTGTTACGGCGGGCCTTGCGGTGTACGATACTATCCAGTACATCAGGCCGGACGTGCAGACGATTTGTCTGGGGCAGGCGGCTTCTCTTGCGGCTTTGATTTTGGCCTGCGGGGCTCCGGGAAAGCGTTTTGTGCTGCCTTCTTCGCGGCTTCTTATTCATCAGCCCTGGGGCGGCGTTCAGGGGCAGGTGTCGGATATAAAGGTTCAGGCGCGGGAAATCCTGCGGCTAAAAAAACTTACAACGGAGTATTTCGCCCGCCATACGGGGAAGAGCGTGGATGTTGTGGCATCCGACCTTGAGCGGGATTTTTATATGTCGGCACAGGAGGCTGTGGCTTACGGTCTTGCGGACAAGGTTATGATGAGGGAGAAAAATGAGCAAGGCAAAAAATGACCCGGCGAAGGTCTGTTCGTTCTGCGGCAGAAGCGCGGATTACGCGAGGCGGCTTATCGCGGGGCCGGGGGTCTATATCTGCGATGAGTGCGTGGGGGTGTGTAAAAAAATCCTCGATGACGAAGAGGAGATTATTACCAATGAGTATCTGGAAGATGTTCCCCGCCCCCGTGAGATAAAGGAATTTCTTGACGAGTACATCATTGGGCAGGATTACGCAAAGAAGGTTCTCGCTGTGGCGGTGTATAACCACTACAGGCGCATTTCGGTTATGCAGCGCAAGGAGGAGGGGGAGGTTGAGCTTGAAAAGGCAAACGTCCTTATCATCGGGCCTACGGGGACGGGAAAAACCCTTCTTGCCCGCACTTTGGCGAGAAAACTAAAGGTGCCTTTTGCGATTGCGGACGCGACAACCCTGACCGAGGCGGGCTACGTGGGGGAGGATGTTGAGAACATTCTCCTGAAGCTCATCCAAAACGCGGGGAACAATATCACGGCTGCGGAGCGGGGCATTGTGTACATTGACGAGATAGACAAAATTGCCCGCAAGGGCGAGAACGTTTCCATAACCCGCGATGTGTCCGGCGAGGGCGTTCAGCAGGCTCTTTTGAAAATTATTGAGGGTACGCGGGCAAATGTTCCGCCCCAGGGCGGACGCAAACACCCGAATCAGGAGATGCTCCGCATCGATACGCGGAACATTCTTTTTATCTGCGGGGGCGCTTTTGTGGGCCTTGAGAGTATCATCGATTCCCGTGTTGCCCAGCATCCTCTGGGTTTTGGGGCTGATGTAAAGAAAAAAACCGAAAAGAGTTTCGTGGATATTTTCCGCGAGCTTCACCCGGATGACCTTATAAAATTCGGGCTCATTCCTGAGTTTATCGGGCGGCTTCCGATTCATGTTCCGCTCCATGACCTTTCCCTTGAAGACTTAAAAAAAATTATTTGGGAGCCCAAAAATTCCATTATCCGGCAGTACCAGGCAAGCCTGATGCTTGACGGGGTTGAGCTTGTTTTTCAGGAAGACGCGATAGACGCTGTTGCGGAAATGGCTATCAAGAGAAAGACGGGCGCACGGGGCATAAGAGCTATTGTTGAGGATTTGATGCTTGACCTTATGTACGAGATTCCTTCGATTGACGGAAAAAAGCGCGTTGTTATTACAAAAGATGTTGTTGCAAAAATTGAGCGTCCGGAGATACAGTTAATCAAGAAGTCGGCATGAAACTTTTTGATAGGACTCTAGGAAAAAC
>JAITGB010000192.1 GCA_031280945.1 Spirochaetales bacterium | reverse complement strand
GCTCTGGGGGGGGGCGGTTTTTCTTTTGATGCTTTACGGGAATTGTGGCTGGGGGGGGGGGATGCCCGGCTTCCTGATTTTTCGGATTATATTTGCCACCGGGCTTTTCAGCGGGGGTTTTTTTATGGTTATTCGGGGGATTTTCCTTCTCTGGGGGCTGTTGTAAGTCTTCCGCGTTTTAGTGAGGACGGGGGGGGTGTACGCAGGCAGGAGGAGACGCTCCTCATATACGATGAAATATGGTATAAAGAGGAGCTTCAAAAGGCTATGGAGCCGGGCCTGGGGAATCTTTTGTCGCATCAGGGGGCTGTGGGTATAGGCTTTGAGCCGATTCGGCGGGTTTCCTTTGATGCTTTCTGGTTTTTCCGCTACGGCCTTATTGTTGCTTTTGGGCTTTCCCCGCTTGTGTTTGCGGGGGCGGGCAGGGCTTTTCGTCTTGTGCGTTTTGTGAAAAACTCTGAATTCAGGAGAAAACAGCAGGAAGCATGAATATACTGAGAACTTTTCCCAGGGGGGGCCTTCGTCCCCGGGAGATGAAAAGCCGTTCTCTGGGGCGGCCTCTGCGGAACGCTTTCCTGCCGTCCCTTTCTATTGTTCCTCTTCTCCAGCACAGGGGAAGCGCTGCGGAGTGTCTTGTCAGGCCCCGCGAGAGTGTACGCGAGGGTATGCTCATTGGGCGGGCTGTGGGGAATGATGGTTCCAATGTTCATTCTCCTGTTCCCGGGGTGGTGAAGTCTTTGGGGACTATTACCTTGCCCTGGGGAGAGTCGTCTCCTGCGGTTTTTATTGAGCTGGGGGGGGAATTTGACTGCATCGGTAAACCTGCGCAGGTGTATGCCTGGGAGGAGTTTCGCAAGGACAAGCTTCTTGCCCTTCTTGCGGAGAAGGGGCTTGTGGGTTTGGGGAGCGGGATTCCCACGGAGCGGAAGCTCGCGCTTTCCCCGGGCAAGAGGGTAAAAACCCTTATCATTAACGGGATGGAGTGTGAGCCGTATCTGTGTTCTGATACGCGCCTTTTAATTGAAAAAACAGCGGAGATTATGGAGGGGGTGCATATTGCGGCAAAAATTGTGGAGCCCCTCCGCCGTATTGTGGCTGTTCCTTCGGACAAGAAAGAGGCCCTTGCGGCTGTTAAGGAGCATCTGCGCGAGAGCTGCGCCAATATAGAGCTTATGCCGCTTCTTCCGAAATATCCTTTGGGCGATGAGAGGCAGCTTGTGAGGGCTGTTACGGGAGAGGAAACTGTTTCCGGTGAGTCTGTTCTTGACGTGGGGGCGGTTGTCCTCAATGTGGGTACTGTTTTTGCCCTGTATGAGGCTGTTGTTCTGCAAAAGCCTCTTATAGAGAGGTCGATTACAATTGCGGGAAAGGCTATTGGCAGGCAGGAAAATCTGAAAGTCCGTATCGGTACGCCTCTTGCTGATTTGGTGGAGGAATGTGGGGGGTTTACCCAGATGCCGGAGAAAATCGTTATGGGCGGGCCCATGATGGGCTGGTCCATAGCGGACTTGTCCTGTCCTGTTACGAAAACAACTTCGGGGGCCCTTTTTCTTACCTCCCGCGAGATTCGTTCTTCCCGCAGGACAAACTGTCTTAACTGCGGGCGCTGCATACGCAGTTGTCCGGTGGGGCTTAATCCTGTGGGCCTGTACAAAAAGGTGGAACATGCTGCCTATGCGGAAGCCTGTAGTGAGGGAATCCTCGATTGCAATGAGTGCGGCTGCTGCGCGTACGCCTGTCCTGCCCGTATTCCTCTTGTCAAGGAAATCCGGGACGGGAAACTGGCTCTTGCTTCGGCTGCGGCTCTGGACAGGGGGGAGGGTGTATGAGGGTAGAGGTTCCCATAAGCGTAACATCTTCCCCCCAGATGTATGATGAGAGTTCCACGCGAAACATCATGTGGTCGGTTTTTTTCTGTCTTCTGCCTGCGGCCTTCTGGGGTGTTTTTATTTTTGGTCTTTCCGCGCTGGGTGTTCTCCTTGCGGCCCTGGCGTCGGCTGCCCTTTTTGAGTTTCTTTTTGCGAGGCTTGCGGGGCAGGATTGTCCGCTATGGGACGGCAGCGCCTGTGTTACGGGCCTTCTTGTGGGCATGACTTTGCCGCCTTCGGTTCCTCTGTATGTTCCTGTTTTCGCGTCCCTCTTTGCGATAGGGGTAGTGAAGTGGACTTTCGGGGGTCTTGGCCGCAACTGGATGCACCCTGCCCTCGGAGGGTGGCTTTTTGTGTATTTTTCCTGGCCCCGCGCCATGACAACGTGGACTTTTCCGCGTTTTCTTCCCTCTCCGGACGCGGTTTCCTCCGCTACTCCCCTTGGGCTCCTGAAAACGGGAATCGTGGAAGAAACGGTTCTTCCGCCTTCGCCCCTTGAATACCTTGCCTCTCTGGGCTATCCCGAAAGTTCTGTTGACGCGGTTCTTTCGCCCTGGCTCAACGCGAGTATTCTTGAACCCCTGGGAATCAGTCTGCCTTCGGGCTACGTTGACCTTTTCCTCGGTATTATGCCCGGCAGCATAGGCGAGGTTTCGGCTTTTCTCCTCCTCGCTTCCACGGTGTTTTTGCTTGCGCGGAAGATTCTCTCTCCCGCGATTCCCGCGGCGTACTTCGGGGTATTCGGTTTTTTTGTCTGGGTTTTTGGCGGGCTTCAGTACGGCGGGGAATACTTTACGGGGGATGTTCTTTTCCATATTTTTACCGGCGGGCTTCTTTTGGGGGTTTTTTATATGGCTGCGGATATTGTGGCCTCCCCTGTAACCCTGAGGGGCCAGCTCATCTTTGGCAGCGGCGCGGGGTTTCTGACTTTTCTTATACGTTTTTATGGAGCTTCCCCCGAAGGAGCCGGCCTTGCCATACTCGCTATGAACGTTTTTACGCCCCTCATAAACCGTCTCACCCCGCCCGTGCGTTTTGGCGCCCCCGTACGGGGAAGGGGGAGAACCCATGAATAAGGGAGCCGCTACGGGGCTGAAGCTCTCGGGGCTGTGCGTCGTTTGTATTCTCCTTGTTGTTCTTGCTCACATGGCTGTCCGCTCCACCCTGGAGAGGCACGTCTTGCGGAGCGAAATAGACATACTGAACGAACTCGTCCCCGAAAAGCCTGTGGGAACCTTCCGCGCTTTGGACAGGGCTTCCGGCGGGAAATCCGCGATACGGGGCTATTACCCTATTGGAGTGAGCCGCGAGAGCCCTGAGTCTTATATAGTTCTCCTTGAAGGGAAGGGTATGGCGGGGCCTTTGAAACTCGCCGTACACTGTACGCCGGAGGGAGAAATCCTCGGCGTGAGAATTGAAAAAACCGAAGAGTATCCCGGCAGGGGAAAAGAAGTTGAATTTCTTGAGTATATGCGAAAGTTTATAGGAACAGGAGACGCGAGGCCCATACCTCTGCGAAAAAGCGACCTTCCGCGGGAGGAGGCGGACGCGGTGTCCGGCGCGACAATAACTTTCCGGGGCGTAGCCCAGACCCTTGAAAAAGCCTCGGCCTTTGTCAAAAACGGGAGACATGAAAGATGATGAAGCCTTTTAGCTGGGGTGTTTTTGACGAGAACCCTGTTTTGGTTTCTCTTGTGGGCCTGTGTCCCGCGCTCGCGGCGTCTTCCCGGGTTATTGACGCCCTTGTTATGGGGCTTGCCCTTTTTGTTATTCTTGTTATCTGTACGGTGATTTCGCCGCTTCTGGACCGCCACATCCCTGAGCGCTTGCGCATCTTTGCCTACACAGCCATTACCGGAGCCTTTGCATCGTGCATAGACCTCTTTCTCCAGGCCCTTATGCCGGAAGTATCGGAAAGCCTGGGCCTGTTCGTTCCCCTCCTTACGGTTAACGCCCTTATTCTGGACAGAATTCTAAACTTTGCGCGGACATCTTCCCCCGATATGGCGTTTTGGGACGCCCTGAGCATGGGGACAGGTTTTTTTCTTGCTCTTGCGGGCCTTGCCCTCATCAGGGAAATTCTTGGGTCAGGAACAATAACGCTCTTCCCCATGGGGAGTTTTTCCGGCGTTATCAGAATTCCCGGCCTCTTTGAAAATCCCCTGCGCGTCTTTGGACTTTCCGCGGGAGCGTTTTTCGTTTTAGGGTACGCGAAGGCAGCCTTTGACCTGTATCAGGGCAAGGGCAGGAGGAGATAATGAGTTACATAGGCATACTCGTCTCTTTTACCTTTGTGCATAACATAGTCCTCGACCTCCTCATGGGTGAAAAATCCTTCCTGACTCTCGCCTCTAGCAGGAAAATAATTTTTGTCTACGGCGGCGTACTCTCCTGCGGCGCAGCCCTCTCTTCGCTCACCGCATGGGCGCTCTACCACGGAATTCTTCTTCCCCTGGGCGTCCCGTACCTACAGACCCTCATCTTTATCCTGACAATTACCGGACTTGGCATCATAGCCGGCCTTCTTCTTGACCATCTGTGCCCGGCGTTCTACGCCAAAGTGCGCGACTACCTGCCCCTCGCCGCGACAAACTGTACGGTTTTGGGCGTGTCGCTCGTTTCGGTACGGCGGGGTTATACAGTAACTGAAAGCCTTACGGCGGGCCTCTGTGCGGGCGCGGGCTATTTCCTTGCGGCGTTTCTTCTCCTGACGCTCAAAGAATCCATGAAAAACGAATGGCTCCCCCGCCCTTTCCGGGGAGTTCCCATCACGCTGATTTCCGCCGGCCTCATGGCCCTGGCCTTTATGGCCTTTGACGATGTTCTTCTCAAAAACCTCGTAACCGGATAAAGCCGCCCGAAACAGGCCGTGTATGGCGTGCGGCTATTATACGGTTTTCAGTTTTCGCCGGGGGTATTTTAAGAGGCTCCCCATAGTGGGCAGGCAGCCGACAAGGAGCATGAGGGCAGCCACAACGAGGAGTATGGATTTAATGGCTGTCCTGCTGAAATTGTCGGAAAACAGTTTGAGCTGTTTTTGGTAAACCGGTCTTCCTGAGAGTCTGGTTTTGATAGTACACATTTTAGGGCCCCCCGTATAACAAGAATTTATTGCTCATGGAGCAATACCATTAATATACTGAAGAATTCTTTGAAAAACAAATAAAAATCGATTTCCCTGCCGGAAAGGGCAGACCCAGGGTTTTCGCATATACTTTTTCAAGCGGAAGAATTTGGGCGCATTTTTGCTTCGCAAAAACCGGGCTTTGCGGGGCTTTGGCCCCGCCTGCGGCGGGTCGCCTTCGGCCCCCTCCAATCCCTTGCGCGGCCCACGGCCCCGCCCTTCGGGCGAGTGGGGAAAAACCTCAAAGCGAAAAACCATTGACGCATACCCGCTGTGAGCGTATACTGGCACAGCCAGTACAGTCATGTTTCTCGCTGTGGGTTTTGCCGACTGAATCCCGCTGCCGGCGCGTGGAGCTATACCCATGCGGGAACCAATGCCGCCAGCGCCGAACAGGTAGACAATTACGCTTGGTGGAATAATAATTCGTATAGTCTGGGAAATCATGAAGATTATGGAGCGCACCCCGTGGGGACCAGACTACCCAATAGCGCGGGCCTGTATGACATGAGCGGGAACGTGAGGGAATGGTGCTGGGACTGGGCTGGAACCATTTCAGCCCGGTACGCCGGTTACAGGACCCGCTTCGGGTGTGCGCCCCTTGAGTTTCTCAAGGCGGCGCACGAGCCGGAGAAAGGGGCCTCAGGTCTTACTTCAAAAGATACTCAAGCCGCGTCGTGATAAACGCGGTTTTGTTTTTTGAGCTCACGTTAAAAACGCCCCCGGAGCTGTACTCCTCGGCAGAAGAATTCTCCGCGGTAATTTGAAACACCCCGAGGCTTGCCGAGCGCAGGCGGGAAATCTCTCCTCCCGCTTCTCCCGCAATGGTCTGGGCGCGGAGGCGGGTATTTTCCGCGGACGCCGCAATCAAATCCAATTTCAGCTCATCGAGCTTCGTGTAGTAGTATTCAGGCGACATGGAAAAAAATCCCACGCCCCGGTCTATGAGCTCGGTTATATCGCGCGAGACACGCTCTATCCTGTCAACATCGCGGGAATTGATTGTAACCTCCTGCGTAAGCGTATATCCCGTGAGAGTCGTCTTGATAAGCCTGCCGCTTTCGCTGTACTCGTGCTGGACATTCTCGTCCGTGAGTATCGAAGAAAAAACAATTTCACTCTCCGCTACCCCATTTTTCACAAGATAGTCCTTGACCGCGAGAGTATCTTTTCGCAGCATATCGTAGGCTTCTTTCGTGGTTTTGCCTTTTTGCGAAAACGCCCCGCGCCAAACAATAAGGTCTGCCGTAAAAGATTTTGTCGCTGAGCCGGTTACCGTTATATAGTTGTTCTGCGCGGTTTTCAGCGCCACAAGCTCGACGGAAAAAATGCATACGCAGATAATCACCGAGACGCACACAATAATCGTGTTTATGTGATTCTTCATGTTTTTTTTCATCTCCTTCCCCATGCAGGGATTCCTGGTAAAAGATAGTAACTGCCCACAGCGATGTCAACTTAAAAAAAATCAGGGGCAGCGGACGCGCAGGGAGTTGGCAGCAATCCCTTGCGGATTGCTGTCCGCCCCTGGGCCGCGCAAGGGATAGCAGCGGACAACGGGAGCGGATAGCCCCCCTCAAAAACGCAGGTTAAGACTGTAACCACGTATTGTTGCAATGCGGCGCTTGGCCTGATTTTG
>JAITGB010000160.1 GCA_031280945.1 Spirochaetales bacterium | reverse complement strand
GGCCCCCGCCGGGTTTTCGCCGGTATTCCCGAGCCGCGTCTCGTTGCTTGCGGGGTATAAGCGGCTCCGCCGCCTCCCAGAACTCCTCTGTTATTTCCCATGAGTGTTTTTGTTTCATCGCTTCCCCCCCCTCTTGCTCTATCAGTATAGAGTCACTCTTATTTAGGGACAAGCTCTAAGGCGCTTCACGTTTATTGAAACAGGGCGAAGTATGGCGCAGCCGTACTTCGCCCTCCGCCGGCTTCTGGCGGAGCCCCAGCACAGGGGGAGTTTCTTGTCTGCGCAAGGGTTTTGCTCCGATTCTATCGGTTCGCTTTTAGCGAACCGTATGGCCGCAAAACCAATGGATAGTAGCGGAAATCCCGCAGGACAACGGACGAGGAATTGGAGCGGATAGCCCGGTTTTTTACGGCCTGCGGCCGTAAAAAATGCGCCCATTTTCTTAAGTTGTTGACAGTGGATAGCTCTCCTCCCCTGCATGAGTTTCCTCAAAAAAAGCAAAAAAAAAATTAAAGTTAAGCCCCCCCCTGCCGATACTTTAAGCAGGAAAAAAGGGCGCTTTCAAGCATGCGGAAAGAATTCTTTTTTCCCCATCGTTATATGTATCGGCTTTTTTAAGGCCGGCATGAGTAAAAAAATTCCGGTCAGGAAGACCGGAAAGTATTTTTCAGGGAGGATATTATGATTATCAATCACAACATGAGCGCTTTGTTCGCACAGCGCGAGCGCGGAGTCAATGACCGCAACGTAACCAAGGACATCGAAAAACTGTCGTCCGGGCTTCGCATCAACAGAGCGGGCGACGATGCTTCCGGCTTGGCCGTATCGGAGAAGATGAGGTCCCAGATTCGGGGTCTCAGGCAGGCTTCGGCCAATGCCATGAACGGCATTTCTTTTATTCAGACAACGGAGGGGTATCTGCAGGAGAGCCAGGATATTCTGCACCGCATCCGCGAACTGGCCGTTCAGTCCGCCAACGGTATCTACACCCAGGAAGACAGGATGCAGATTCAGGTCGAAGTGTCCCAGCTTGTTGACGAAATTGACCGCATCGCGTCCCATGCCCAGTTTAACGGCATGAATATGCTCACGGGCCGCTTTGCGCGGGAAGGACAGGAGAACATCGTTACGGCCTCCATGTTCTTCCATATCGGCGCCAACATGGACCAGAGGGAAAGAGTGTTCATCGGTACAATGACATCCGGCGCTCTGGGCGTGAGAAACGCAGGCTCCGGCGAGATTATGACGATTTCGACGCCGGATTCAGCCAATATCTCCATCGGCGTTGTTGACTCGGCCCTTAAAATCATCAACAAGCAGAGGGCGGACCTGGGAGCCTACCAGAACAGGATGGAATATGCCGTAAAGGGCATAGACATCAGCGCGGAAAACCTCCAGGCCGCGGAATCGCGCATACGCGACGCCGATATGGCTTACCAGATGGTGGAGTACATGAAGAACCAGATTCTGGTGCAGTCTTCCACAGCCATGCTTGCACAGGCCAACATGAAGTCACAATCGGTATTGCAACTGCTTGGATAGCATGCTATACTTAATGGTGGAGAGCCTCCTCTCCACCTGAAAAAACGGCCCTATGGGCTGTTTTTCCGAGCCTTTGGCCCTGTGGGCCAAAGGCGCACGGTTCTTTGAAAAAGACCCTCCGTATGCCGCCGGCAAGGAGCTTTTCCGGACTATTGTATGGACCGGAAAAACTCTTTGTTGCCGGGGAGACGGAACGGCGGGGCAGCGCGAGTACGCCCCGGCTGATTTCCCGCGAGCATACAAAGACGAAGGCAAGGGATGCTTTCGGTATCTTCAAGGAGGGTTATCCTTATGATAATAAATCACAACATGAGCGCTATGTTTGCCAGCAGGGAACTTGGCGCTCGCACCGTAGATGTAGGTAAAAACATCGAGAAACTAAGCTCCGGGCTCCGTGTCAACAGGGCCGGCGATGACGCATCGGGGCTGGCGGTTTCTGAAAAGCTTCGCAGCCAGATTCGGGGTCTGAATCAAGCGCAGCGCAACATTGAGAATGGAGTTTCTTTTATTCAGGCCACAGAAGGCTACCTGCAGGAGACCCAGGACATTTTGGGCCGCCTGCGTGAGTTGGCTGTCCAGTCCGCGAACGGTATTTATACTGCCGAAGACCGTATGCAAATACAGGTCGAAGTGTCTCAGCTTGTGGACGAAGTCAATCGAATTGCTTCCCATGCCCAGTTTAATGGTATGAACCTGTTGACCGGAGCTTTTGCAAAGGATTCCGCGATTGGACAGGTAATGCAGTTTCAGGTGGGTGCCAACATGGACCAGAGTGAACAAATGTTCATTGGAACCATGACGGCGGACGCTCTTAAACTCGTTTCCAGCCAGGGGGAGGGTAACATCATTTCTATTTCTACGGTTGAAACGGCAAATTTTGCCATTGGTCAGGTTGATTCGGCTCTGCGTACAGTCAGTAAGCAAAGGGCGGACCTCGGTGCATACCAGAACCGCTTCGAAATGGCTTCCCGGGGAGTCGCTGTTGCCGCGGAAAATATGCAGGCCGCTGAGTCTCGCATCCGCGACGTTGATATGGCGACGGAAATGGTTAGTTTTGTAAAGAACCAAATCCTCTCCCAGGCCAATACCGCGATGCTGGCTCAGGCCAACGTAAACTCGCAGGGCGTAATGCAGCTTCTCGCCTAACTTCCTTAAAATCAATTGATGCATCCGTTCCGTATGTAAAGAGAATTCTGGACGTCTTCTTTTTACCAGTATCTTCGGCAGGAGGGGCTCGCGCTCTCCTTCTGCTTTTCTTACAAGGAGGTAAGAATTATGTCTCTGGAAATTATGGGAATCACTGCCAATGGATTGGCGGTACTTCCGGCCTTGCAGAGCCCAAAGGTAACGACGCCCCAGTTTGAACCGGCGCCGGCGCAGAAAGTGTCTCCTCCCCAAAAGGAGAGGCAAAAACCGGACCCGGAGCTTCTAAAACAGACGCTTCGTGAAATTGAGAAGTTCACAAGTTTCTTAAACCGGCGCCTTAAGTATTCTGTAAACCAGGAGCTTGACCAGGTGGTGGTAAAGGTCATCGATAGTGAGACAGACAGGGTGGTTAAGGTACTTCCGCCGGAGGAACTGCAAAGGCTTCATGCCCGTATCCGGGAAACTGTGGGTCTTCTTTTCGACGAAACAATTTAGGTGTATATTTAACCTGTAGCTGCCTGTATGTAAGGAGAGAACGTGCCGGACATCTCAATCCCCGGGGTAAACAGCAAGTATAACACCGAGGAAATGATAAAGAGTCTTGTCGAGGCGGAAAAAATTCCTCTTAAACGCATGGAGGAGACCGTTGGCAAGTACAAGACTCAGACGAGTACCTGGCGGGATGTCAACCAGGGGCTTTCCCGCCTCAGGGATAGTTCGCGGGCCCTGTTCGGGTTTCAAAGTCCTTTTGGGGAACGCAGGTCTGTCTCTTCGGACGAATCCATTCTTACGGCAACGGCGACGCGCGAGGCTGCCGAGGGGCGCATGGAGCTTTTGGTAAAACGCGTCGCGGCAAACGACAAGTTTCTCTCCCGTCCGCTTGAGCTTGATTATTCAGTTCCCGAGGGCAGATACGGTTTTCGTGTCGGCGAGCAGGAAATCAACTTTACCTTCCGCGGGGGTAAGCTCTCCGCTTTTATTCAAATGCTCAATAACCGCAGCCAGGGTATTGTTCACGCGCAGTCCGTGCGCAGTACAATGGATTCCCAGATTCTTATGATTGAGGGGACAAAGACCGGCGCGGCAAACGCCTTGAGCTTTCTGGAGGATGCCCATGCTTTAGCCTTAAACACGGGCATCCTCGAAAAAGACCAGTTTGCATCTCTGGACGTTGACCTTTCAACACAGGCAGCCATACGTCCCTGGACAAAGCCCCAGAGTTCCGGCGTAGTGCAGGATAATGCACTGCGCCTTACGCCGGGAAGGGAGGCTTCCATTCCTTTTGGACAGACTTTAACGGTAAGTCCTACCACGGTTCTTGAGATGGAGGTAAAGGTAAGCCCCAATACCGACAGGACGCCTCAAAGCGCTCCTCCTCCGGGGCCGGAGATTCCGGGGCTTCCTCCCGCGAGCCTTGAAGGGGTAACTGTTGAGAGCAGCTCCTCCAGGGCGGTAACGCCTGAATGGACGCCGCCTGAGGCTCCTCCGGTTACAGATGATTTTTCCATGCTTTTCGCAAATATGGGCGGTGTTCCGCAGCCGCTTCAGAATCTGGAAGATACCCAGGATTTTGTGAAGCTCAAAATTCCCCTGAAAAATTACGGAAACGATATTTCCGCTCTGTACTTTAGAAACAGCAATACCCACAGGGAACTTGCGGTGCGCAATATCCGCGTGTACGATACTTCGGAGAGGGACGGCTATCACCCGGCAAACCCTGTGAGCGTGGCTATTGACGCGGAAATGCTGATGAACGGGGTTCCCATCCAGAGGCCGGTAAACGCTGTGGATGACCTCCTTCCGGGCGTTACTTTGAATCTGCAAAGCGCGGGCCCCCGGCCCGTGGAAGTGCGGGTTGAGCCTGACAGGGAAAAAATCAAGGACGCCCTGATTCAGTTTGTAGGGTACTACAATCAGACTGTGGCGAACATCAATATCCTCACGCGCACCGATGAGAACATTATTCAGGAGCTGGGGTATCTATCCGAGTCTGAACGGGATAGCGCCAAAGAAAAGCTGGGGCTTTTTAGCGGAGACCTTACGCTGATGCAGATTCGTAACAGTTTCCAGAATATCATGATGAGCCCCTACCCTACTTCCTCAGGAGAGGGACTTGCGCTTCTTGCCCAGGTTGGCGTTTCCACGAACAGCCGGCAGGGAGGGGGCGGGGGCGGTTACGATGTGTCGCGGCTGCGCGGGTATCTGGAGATTGACGAGAATCTTCTGGATGAGAACCTAAAAAAGAACCTGCAGGGTGTGCGGGAGCTTTTCGGCAGTGATACGAACGGCGACCTTATGCCCGATGCGGGGGCGGCGGTTGCCATGGACAACTATATACGGCCCATGGTTCAGACGGGCGGCGTTATTGCGCTCAAACTGAATACCTTGAATTCGCAAATCAGCCAGACCAACCGGAAAATCGAGGGGTACAACCGGTATCTGGAGAACTTTGAGCAAAACCTCAAGCGTAAATACGGCGCTATGGAGGGCGCCCTGGGGAATTTGGAAAAAAGTTCGCAGGCAATAGAAAATTTTAACAGAAACGGCTCCGGCAATCGATAATTAAGTAGAGAACCTTGTCTGTAAGGAGTTTCTGTGGAAATATACGTGAACGGGAACGCTGTATCTTTTTCGCTGGAGAAAGAAGCGAGTTTTTTTGATGTGTACCAGTCTCTCGCGCTTTGGGCGGGCTCTGAGGGCGCGGAGATTACGGATATCCGGTTAAACGGGGCCGCTATGGACCCGGGATGCCGCGATGAATGGAAGAGTATCTCTCTTGATGTAATACAAAAAATTGAGCTGGGCCTAACGGCGCCGAAAGAGAAGATTCAGGGGGAGCTTTCCGTTATTCTGGATTATTTTAGCCTTCTGGACCGGGCTCTTTCTTCGGGGAGCGATGAGGAAACCGCTCTCATTCTCAAGGAATATCCATACATACATGAAAGCATGAGGCTCCACCTCAAGGATATTTTTCCCGCTGGAACTATGGAGGATGCTGCTCCTGACGCTTTTATTATGCGCGCGGCGGCGGAGGCGAAGCCTTTTACCGGGGCCCAAAAGGGTATGGCCCGTGAGTTTCTCCGTATGGCTTCGCTTGTGATTCAGGGCCGGCTTGCGGAAATAGCGGACCCCAGTGGGGAGGCTCAGGCCGCGGCGCGGCTTCTTCTCGCGGCAAGGCCGGGTTTGGAAAATGTTCCTGTTCTTCTCCAGTCGGGCCGCGACAGGGAGGCTATGCAGGCTGTTCTTTCGTTTACGGAGCTTGCCCTCAAGGCTATGCGGATTTTGCCTCGGGTAAACGAGGGGCGGGACGGGCTCACCGCGTTTTGCGGTGAGTTAAACGGGGTTTTGACCGAGCTTACGGGAGCTTTTGAGGCTCGGGATTCGGTTCTTATCGGCGACCTTCTGGAATACGAGGTCGCTCCGCGGACGGACAGGCTCGCGGAGCTTCTTAAAGGGGGAGATTAGATGCTGCCTCTTTTACAAAGGATGCCTTTTCAGATTTTTGAGAAACCTGATGCTTCGCAGAACATTGTTCTCTATATCGTGATAGGCGTTGTGCTCGCCGGGGTGGGCCTGTGGGCTTTTCTCCATAAACCGCCTTCGATGAAGCCGGGACACTACAGCCGCAGGCTTTTGCACAAGAGGGCGCGCAGGCTCAAACTCTCAAAGGTTCAGGTTCATTTTCTGGAAACCATTATCAGGCAAATCAAGTTTGTTGACCCTCTGCGCGCTCTTGAGAATAACACGGCTCTTGACAGGCTCCTGCGGCAGGCGATGCATTATTTGCAGCAGAAGGATGAGCTTTCCGAGAGCGATAAAGAAGTTTACAAGAGTATGATTTACGACCTGAAACAGCACATTGAGGCAAATCTTGATGCTTCCAAGGTGATAGCAACGACTTCCCTGCTGCCTTTACACGCACATATGACGATACGTTCTCTTTTGGGGAGTTTTCCTACGCAGATTATTTCCAATATTCCCGAAGGTTTGGGGCTGCTCTGTCCGCACAGCTCTGACCCGGAAAAGAGGCATCCCTGGCCCAAGGGCGAAGAGCTTTCCCTGATGTTTGTCCGCGACGACGGGGCTATTTTTTCCTACAAGACACATGTTTTGAGCTACAAAACCATAGGCGGCAACATTGCGGTATTTACCGAACACGTAAAAAACCTGAAACAGGTGCAAAAGAGGCACACAAAGAGGCGGGATATAGGAAAGCCTGCTGTCTGCTATCTGGTAAATATTGTGGAAAGCAAGGTACGGCGCAAGGTAACGCGGCAGGCTGTTGTCAATACGGCGCAGAAACATTTGGGGACGCTCCAGGATATTTCGGCGGGCGGCTGCTCTATGCAGCTTCATTCTCCTTTGCCTGCCGGGTCTCTTGTCAAGCTGGATTTTGAGACTTCCCACGGGCAGCCTGTGAGCGTATACGGCAAGGTAAAGGGTATCACGGCTGTTTCAAAGCGCGGGATTGTCCATATTCAGTTTACAAGCGTTTCCCGGCATAATCTTAACGAGATTCGTGAGTATGTGTACGAGTACGCAAATCCTGACAAGCGCTTTAGCGCGATGGATGATGCGGACTCAGATTCGGAATTCTCTCATCCTCAGGCGGCGAGGAATTTCGGACACGGCGGCGCTTCGGGGTTG
>JAITGB010000247.1 GCA_031280945.1 Spirochaetales bacterium | reverse complement strand
TCTATTTTCAGCAAAAGATTATTTATTTTATCCAGATTTCCAATCATTTTTTATCTCCACTCTAACATTTTCTTCAGTTTATGCAGGTTTTAACTTAAAGTCAGTAGTAAAAATACATACTTTATATTTTTAAAACCAATTTTAGGACAAATGGCACATAACGCGATTTTTCGTGCGTTTCGTGGGAACCCTTTCTTACTTTAACCCCTCTTCCCTAAATACGCCCGCATCGCATTCAAACTCAAGGCCAAAGTCGTCAGATTGTGGAGCCACACCGAACGGCTTCCCCCGGAATTTACATTCGCGGTGTTTTCCGTAAGGCCCAGAAGAATAAAAAGACTGTTGAGGATTATGGCCGCGCGGGTATTAAAGCCAACGCGCTTCATAACCCGCATGGCCATGAGCCTGCCCGCAGCAAGGGGATAGAGACTCGCCTCTTTAAGAACAATGTCCGCTGTTTCCCGCGCAAGGTCGGCCCCGTCCTTCATGGCTATTCCCACGCAGGCCGCGGACATGGCAGGAGAATCGTTCATGCCGTCCCCTACAAAGGCAACGCGGCAGCCCTGTTTCTTGAGATTTTTTATTATGGCGTACTTGTCCGCCGGAAGAAGCTCGCCCAGCCCCCCGTCAAGGCCAAGCTCCCGCGTAATTTTTTCCGCTGCTTTCTTGTTGTCGCCGGAAAGAAGGTACAGCCTCCTGACACCCAGGGCCCGGAGCATGGCGATTACCTCCGCAGCCTCTTCGCGCACAGGGTCTTTTATAAGGAGAATGGCCGCAAGTTTTTTCTCCTGCGCGAGATACAAAACCGAAAGACCCTCCGAGGCGGCCAGCCTCTCGTCTTCCGCAGCCAGGGAAAGAGAAACCCCCTCGTCCTCGCCGATAAAATGCCGCGAACCAATCACAGTATGCTTTCCCCCGTATTCGGATGCAATGCCGTGGGCGGCAATGTATTTGAGGGACGAGTGTTCCTCCTTGTGGCCTATGCCCCTTTCGAGGGCAGCCGCCACAACAGCCTTTGCCGCGGGGTGCGGAAAATGCTCTTCAAGACAGGCCGCGATTTTCAGGGCCTCGTTTTCGGAGAAACCATTATAGGGAATTATTTTTTCAAAAGACGGAGACGCCAGGGTCAAGGTTCCTGTTTTGTCAAACACAACCGTATCAACGCCCGCGAGTTTTTCTAAAGGAGCGCCGCCCTTAAAAAAAACGCCGCAGGCAAGACCCTCGCGTATTGCCGCAAGAAAGGCAAGGGGCGTAGCAAGTTTAATCGCGCAGGAATAGTCAACCGACAGCACAGAGGCCGCCTTCCGGGGATTGCGCGAAAAAAGCAGAGTGAGGGCCGCAGCCGCAAAGGTAATGGGAACAGCCTTGCCCGCAAGTTCTCCGGCCCGGATTTCCGTACCGGATTTTGTTTTTTCGGATTCTTCTATAAGCCGGAGGATTTTTTCGTAGCGGGTATCGTCCGCCTTCTTTAAGGCTTCGGCAACAACCTCCCCCTCCTCAACAACAGTTCCCGCGTGCAGGGCAGAGCCGCACACCTTTTCGCGGGAAAGAGGCTCGCCCGTCAAAGCAGACTCGTTGACATAGGCCCTGCCTTCGACAACCTTTCCGTCAATGGGAACAAGAGCGCCGCCCCGCAGAACAATTCTGTCCTGAGGCTTTACGAGAGACGAAGGAATCTCACTGTCAGGAAAACCCTCACGCCGCAGCCACACGGGACTCTCTCCCAGGGACAGGGCAGCCGAAAGATTTTCCCGCGAACGCCGCCGCGCCCAGGCTTCAAGGTATTCGCCTGTTTTGAGAAGCATAATAAGGGTTGAAGCGGAATCGTAATTGCCCTGCAGCAAGGATGCCGCTACAGCCGCAGCATCCAAAACCGCCACATCGAGCTTGAACCTCGCAAGAGACTTAAAACCCTGGGAAAAAAATCCCAGAGCGGAGAAAACCGTAACAAAAGGCTTTAACCCAGGAGGAAGAAAAAAACGGAAAAGCTGATACCCAATGTAGGCCCAGCCCGTCCCCCCTCCGGCAGAAGCCTCCCGCGCGGACACCCTGTCTTCGCGCTCCTTCTTCAGGGGTGTAAGCCGCGCAATCTCCGTTCCAAGAATCTCCGCCGAAGTCTCGCCGCTGTCATAGAAAAAAAGAACCCCGCCTGTGCGGGGATTTACGCTGACGCTCCTCACCCCGTGAAAGGCCCCAAGCTCACGGCCAAAAGCCGCGGCGTTCCAGGCCGCACACGCGCCCGGCTCAAAACGGAAACGCGCCCTGCCGGGAAGAGAATGAACCAAAGCCGCCTTCACCCGGAATCAAGCCTCTTTCGGCCCCGCAGCCTTCCTCTTTGCGTCCGCCTCAGCAAGAAGGTCCTCCGCCGATTCCTTGACCCTCTCCGCCGCCAGCATTGCCCTGTCCTTCAAATCCAGAGCCCCGCCCAAAGCCCTCGTACACAAGGCCCGAATCTCACTCGTATTTTTGTACACAAAAGCGCCCACAAGCGCCCCGCCCGCAAAAGCGAGCCCATACTTCCACCAATTGTTCATAGCATATCCTCCGCCCCCACTATTAGCCTAACCTAATTAAAATGTCAAGAGCTTTTTCTCTTATTCACGGCTATTCCGTGCAGAATTTGGCTAAGTGCGTCATACCAGCACTACATGGTTGTGGCCCTAATCGTGTTTTTGAGGGGGGCTTTGCGGCACTGTCAACAACTTAAGAAAGTGGGCGCATTTTTTCGGGCAAGGCCCGAAAAAACCGGGCTATCCGCTCCAATTCCTCAAAAAGCCTTCGGCTTTTCTGCGGGATTTCCGCTTCTATCCCT
>JAITGB010000165.1 GCA_031280945.1 Spirochaetales bacterium | reverse complement strand
GGGGGATGTTTTCTTTTTCTATTGGGTATGAGCTGGGATTTTTTGACAGATAGCAAGAGTTCAGTTGGATTGGCGGTTTTAAGCGAGGTTAAGGGGGAAAAATGAAACGGAAGCTTATCGTGTGTTTATTCGGTGTGGTTTTTACCATGCTGGGCGCAGCCCAGGATAATCTTATACGGGGAAACGCTACATGGTATAACACCGAGTCCATGGCTTTGGCCGCTTCCCACGCGACTTTGCCTTTTGGAACGCGGCTGCGGGTAACCAATACGAAAAACAACAAACAGGTTATTGTTACCATTACAAACCGTATTCCCAATACGCCCAACCGTTTGATAGACCTTTCCCGCGAGGCCGCAAAGAATATAGAGCTGCCGAACTCAGGTTCAACTCCTGTAACCATTGAGATTTTAGGCGGAAGACGGGCAGCCCAGACGGAAACGCCTCCCCCCCCGCCGCCTCCAGCTCCTGTGGAGGTCGCTGTTGTTGAAAAGCCGGCTCCTCCCCCCCCGCCGCCTGAGCCCGTGGGACGTGAGGTTGCGCCGCCCGCGCCTCTTCCGCCCGCACCCCCGCCTCCTGAGCCTGAACCAAAAGTGATTCAGCAGCCCGCGCCCGCGTACCCGCCGCCCAATATTACCACTCAAACCATTGTTACTATCAACGGCAAGGAAATCGTTGATATTACCTCTCCTTCTCCGTCTCCGGCTTCTGTCGTGGTCGGGCCTTCGAGCGAGCCTGCCCAGTTTATGCCCATGCCGCCTGAGCCTCCCCGGCCCGCGCCGTCTACGCCCTCTGTTGTGCAGATTAATCCGCCTCCCTATTATCCTCCTCCATCGTACTATCCGCCCTATCCTCCGCCGTATTACTATCCTCCTTACACGCCTCCGGCTCCTCCCTCTCCGCCGCCCGCTCCTCCCACGGTGATTATGCCTCCGGCCCAGCAGGCCCAGCCGCAGACGTTTGTTATGCCTCCGCCTACAGTAATCGCGCCGCCGCCTGTCATTACGGCTCCTCCTGTTATTACGCAGCCTCCAGTGATTGCCGCGCCCATGTATCCCTCTTCTCCTCTTCCGTATTACAGCGGCAGGGGCGGATACCGCGTTCAGGTAGGGGCTTTCCGCGATGCCCTCCACGCCCAGGAAGCCATGCGGCGCCTGCGGGAAGCAGGGTTTAATCCCTACTACGAGCGGTTTTCGGATTACTACAGGATTGTTATTACAGGAATACGGCCCGAGGAGATGTCCTCCGTGGCGTACAGGCTTTCAGCCGCAGGTTTCCGGCAGGTGTGGCTCCGCGAGGAGTGGTAGCCGGTTTAACTAAAAAACCAGCCCTGCGCCCGAAGCCCTCCGGCTCCGGGCGCAGGGCCGTTTACTTCCGCGCGCGGCTCTCTTTTTTTACAGCGCGGAAGGCGCTTATTCTCTCCACAGAGCTTAATTCAAAAATATCCTCGTCGGGTTCAATCGCGGCAAGAATTTTTTCCCGGGTTTCGGAATTGATGATGAGCTCGTTGATTTCCCGCTCGTGGGACACGGTTCTGTCCGTTCCAGAAGCAGGCTCAAAGAGACGGAGCCTGCTCTGCGTTGCTCCTCCCGCACCCAGATTCATGGTGGCGCGGGTTTTTTCGTAGCCCACACCTTCGCGGCTTATGATGCGCAGGTTCTCCCAGGCGCTGGGTTTTTCAAACATCTCCAGCACCTTTTTCGCAAAAGGCGAATTGCGCCGCCATTCGGAATGGCCCTTCATGGTATCGATGGCGCTCACAATTTGTTCCATGCTTGCAAGGTAAAAGGCGCGGCCCCGTATCATCTTTGTATCCAGGACAGCCGCGCTTATGGGATAGGAAAAGAGAAACCCCTTTCCCGGATAGTCGAGGTTCGCGGCATCCACCATCCTGTCAAAGTTGGCGTCCGCATCGTGGCTCGAAACAACCGTTTGGACAATTTCCTTTTCCGCTGAAATTGTTATGCGCAGAAGGCCCAGCTTGTCCCTAAGGCCCATTCCCGTTCCAAAAGTAACTATCGGAAGAGCCCTGCCCGTCTGGAGTATCGCCTTGGCAAGGTCGTTTCCCTCGCCCCGGGTTACAATGGCCACAAGGCCGCGCAAATCCTTAAAGGGCATAACGTTTGACTGGGGCAGGTTTTCAAGCTTTTTCTCGTCAAAAACAGGAGGCGTTTTTCTGTATACCGTAACAGGAACGCTCAAAACGCTGCCCCGCCCAGGAAAAGAAAGGTCCGCCTTGTCCGCAATAAACGAAAGAACCTTGAGGCTGTAATCCGAAGGAACATGGAAAGAGAAAAAACTGATAGGAGAATCTTCCAGAGTAAGCTTATTCCTGCGGCTCAAGCGGGAGGTTTTTTCGCGGAACACAACCGAACGAGCGTTCTGCACAAACACCTCGGGAACGCCGGTTTCCCCAATAGCATCGATAAAAGCATCGGATATTTCCCGGTACATCCAGCAGTCTATGCGCGTAAGCTGAAAGCCCGTCATCATGCGTTATCCTTTACCGCAGCCCTGCGGCGAAGCGTCAGCGTAATTCCCGCCACCAGCACAAAAAGAATAGGAAAAACCGACACAATAGCTATAACGCCGAAACCCTCGACAACGCCCACCTCTCCCCCTATTCCCAGCCCCAGGGAAATAACCAGAGGCACGGTTATCGGGCCGGTTGTAACTCCCGCGCTGTCCCAGGCAATAGCCACAAAATCCTCCGAAGACAAAGCCGACAGCACAAGAAGAAGAAGGTAGCCCGGCACAAGGTAGTACACAATGGGAACATCGTAAATAATTTTCGTCATGCCAACACTCATGCCAACGCCCACCCCCGCCGCCACAGAACGTATAAGGGAACTCTTTTTGAAAGTACCGACAGAAACCTCCTCAACAGCAATTGCAAGGGCGTTCAGGGCAGGCTCCGCCATTGTCGCGGCTATCCCCATAAAAAAGGCAAACACCAGAATAGCTATATAGCCCCCCACAATCCCCCCGAAGATAGGGCCCCGGTTTGGAATGTGCGTATAAACCGCCTCATCCCTGTTGTACTGACCGGGAACAAACGGAAGAAAACGCGCAGCCCCGTTCTCGTCAAACAGAAAAACCTTCTCCGTCTTACCATCAGAGCGCACAGCGGTTTCCACATACTCCTCGTCAAAATCGGGAATAACAATCTGCCTGTCGTAGGCCGGAACAGCCCTGTAGGTTGTCGGAAGATAACGGCCAAGCTCATCGCCCAGCTTTGACAGACCCCTGTCTATCCCCAGGCTGAAAAAAGCCATACCAATAACGCTCAAAACAACACCCAAAAGAATCTCATCTATGCCGAACACCTTGCCCTTGTTTAATATAAGAAGCACAATAAAAAGAAAAAGCGTTAAAGTAACAATAGCCTGGGCCGCAACCTTGAGATTCGTCAGCATGGCCGGAATAAACCTCTTCCCCGGCTCTTCGCTCTGTACGCGGGAAAGCTCCTCCTCCTCTTCAGCGCTGAACTCATCGCCCAGAAACAGGTGAGCCTCGTCCGCCTCCAGGTTCTGGTACACATAGCGGAGCATCTCCACCCTATCCGCAAAAAGCCCCGTAACAACCTCTTTTTTCTCAGGAGCGAAAAACTCCGCCTTGCCCGCAGACAGAGGAATCTGCGGCGAAAGCATAAGAGCGTAGATGAGAACCCCCATAACAGGAGCCGCCGAAGCCAGAGTAACAACGCCGAAGCCGCTCATCCCATTGTCCTTGCCCCCTATTGTGCGCGAAATACCCAAACCCAAAGACATAATGAGAGGCACAGTTACAGGCCCCGTCGCCACGCTGCCCGCATCCCAGGCAAGGGAAATCATAGGCGCAACAGCAGGATTAAAAAACGCCGCAACCGACACAGCAAGAAGACCCGGAATCAGCACAAACAAAAAAGGCTTGAGCGAAAGCCGGTAATAGTAGCGCAGAACCCCCGCAAGAACCGCCGTACCCATGCCCAGACTTATCGCAGCAACAAGCCCCGAGGTACGCGCGTTGAGCAAAGTAAAAAGAAGAGGCGCCTCCCACACATTAACGTGCGCCCCCAGAATACGCAGAACACCCACCGAAGGCTCCGCCACAGTCGCCATCATGCCCACAAAAATGGAAAACACAAGAAGAACAGGCAGCGGCACAGCCTGAGGAAGCCGGAGCCCGCACTTCTCGCCCACAGGCATAACGCCCAGAAGAAGCCCCTCGATAAAAGCCGAAAGCCCCACGACCACGCAGCCCATACCCAGCGCCAGCCCCGCAGAATCTTTCGGCGTCATACCCAGAACAATAATCTGGAAAGCCAAAAGGTACACAGAAATAAAAGCCGTCGCCACAAGCTGCTCAAGAAGTTTCCCCGTAATATAGCGGCGCACCATCTTAAAAGCCTGCGGAAACGGAATCGAAACCCTCTCCTTCCTAAAAATGAACCCTCTTTTCAATTTAGAAATCACCCGTATTTCCCTCATATATGAAGTATGCGTAAAAATATACCAGCCGCGAAAAAAAATCTACGGCTCAATCTCTCTCTAAATAAAAAAGCTCCGGGCGCATTTTGCCCTGGCGGGCAAAACCGGGCTTTGCGGGGCTCCGCTATCGCTCCGGTATTTTTTTGGGCTTTGCCCAAAAAAATACCCAAAGGCCCCTCCAATCCCTTGCGCTGTTACCCCCTTCCCCCTGCGGGATTTTGCTCCGCAAAATCCCGCAGGAGTAAGCGTTTGCCCCACCCAAATTCAACGCTTGACGGTGAGCCCCTCCCCTGTGTATTTTTAATGAAACTACTACTTTAGAGGAACACATGGCGGGAAAGAGTGAGGAAGACGCAGTCGGCGGACTGTCAGGAGAAGACAATGCGGCAGACCAGGCGCAGGCAAGAGAGCTTGAAGACAAAATAAAGGTTTTGGAGGAAGAAAGCGCAGGTCTCAAAGACCAGCTCCTCAGAACAAAAGCGGATACGGACAACTTCCGCAAAAGACTCCTCAGGGAAAAACAGGAAGCAGTTGAGTTCGGCAACAAAGAGCTTCTCCTTGACCTCCTGCCTGTTTTGGATGATTTTGAACGGGCCATCAAATCCGGGGAAGAGTCGCAGGACTTCGCCGCTTTTCGGGACGGAATAGCTCTTATTGAAAAACAGTTTACGGACCTCCTTGAGCGCAAGTGGGGCTTAAAGCGCTTCGTCTCCGTAGGTGAAGAGTTTGACCCCCAGAAACACGAAGCCGTCTATAGCGAACAGAGGCCCGACCACGCGGTTTCGCTTGTTCTAGAAGACTACATGAAAGGCTACTCCCTCCACGAAAGAATCATACGGGCCGCGAAGGTGAAAATTTCATTGCCCGCCGCCCCGCAGGAAACGGCTCCCCTTAATGAGGAGCGGGAAAATACGAATGTTAATGCTGAACCCCGGGAAAATCCGGGGGATGCCGGCTGACATATTTTGTAAGGCATAAAAAAGAGGAGATAAAGGAATGGGTAGAATAATCGGGATTGACCTGGGGACAACAAACTCATGCGTCGCCGTCATGGAAGGCGGCGAGCCGGTTGTCATTCAAAACGCGGAGGGCCAGAGAACAACGCCTTCGATTGTAGCCTTTACGCAGAAAGGCGAAAGGCTTGTGGGCCAGCCCGCGAAAAACCAGATGATTACAAATCCGGAGAACACGATTTACTCCATTAAAAGGTTTATGGGCCGGCGTTCTCATGAAGTGCCCGAAGAAATACGCATGGTTCCCTACAAAATTGTGGAAGACCCTTCGGGCGGCGCGCGCGTACAGGCTGCCGGCAAACAGTATTCTCCGCCGGAGATTTCCGCCGCCATTCTCCAAAAAATGAAGGAAACAGCGGAGGACTATCTGGGCGAGCCTGTAACCGAGGCGGTTATAACGGTTCCGGCCTACTTTAACGATGCCCAGAGGCAGGCCACAAAGGACTCAGGCCGCATCGCGGGTCTTGAAGTAAAACGCATAGTGAACGAACCCACAGCGGCTGCCCTTGCCTACGGTTTTGGCAAAGAGAAAAAAGACGAAAAAATAGCCGTCTACGATTTGGGGGGCGGCACTTTTGATATTTCCATTCTGGAACTGGGAGACGGCGTTTTTGAAGTAAAGTCCACAAACGGCGACACGCATTTGGGCGGGGACAACTTTGACCAGCGCGTTATGGACTGGCTCATCAGCGGTTTCAAGCAGGACTACGGCATCGACCTTTCGCAGGACCGTATGGCCCTCCAGAGGCTCAAAGAAGCGGCGGAAAAGGCAAAGAGGGAGCTTTCCAGCACCCAGAGTACGGAAATAAACCTTCCCTTTATTACAGCGGACAATTCAGGCCCCAAGCACCTTTTATATACTTTGACCCGCGCAAAGCTGGAACAGCTCATAGGCGACCTCATTCAGAAAACACGGGGCCCTGTTACGCAGGCCCTCAAGGACGCGAAGTTAAACCCCCAGGACATAGACGAGGTAATTCTCGTGGGAGGGTCTATCAGGATTCCCGCTGTTCAGGCTTTGGTAAAAGAGATTTTCGGCAAGGAGCCCCACAAGGGGGTAAACCCCGACGAGGTTGTGGCTGTGGGGGCCGCGATTCAGGGCGGGATTTTGGGCGGAGACGTTAAGGACGTACTCCTTCTTGATGTAACGCCCCTTTCGCTGGGTATTGAGACCCTGGGCGGGGTTTTTACGCGCCTTATCGAAAGGAACACAACTATTCCCACAAAGAAGGCCCAGCCCTTCTCTACTGCGGCGGATAACCAGACCGCAGTTTCAATCCACGTCTTGCAGGGTGAGCGCGATATGGCAAAGGACAACCGTACTCTGGGAAGGTTTGACCTCGCGGATATTCCGCCCGCGCCCCGGGGAGTTCCGCAGATTGAGGTAACTTTTGATATAGATGCCAACGGTATTCTCCACGTTTCCGCAAAAGACCTGGGCACGGGAAAGGAGCAGAAGATTCGCATAGAGTCTTCTTCGGGTCTCAAGGAAGATGAGATAAAGCGCATGGTACGCGAGGCCGAGGAGCGGGCGGAGGAAGACCACAAGACCCGCGAAAACATTGAGGCCCGCAACGAGGCGGACAATCTCATCTACGCTACGGAAAAATCCCTCAAGGATTACGGGGAGAAGGTGAGCTCTGAGGACAAAAAGAAGATTGAGGAAGCGGTTTCTGACTTAAAAGGTGTTCTTGCTTCGGCAGATGCGGAGGCTATAAAAACAAAGAGCGAGGCCTTAAAGCAGGCTTCCTACAAGCTGGCGGAGGAGGTCTACAAGCAGGCCCAGAGTCAGGGGGCGGCTCCCGGAGGCGCGGGTCCTCAAGGAGGGGCTTCAGGCGGGGGAGGAGAGCGCGCCTCCGGCGGCGGGGCTTCTTCGGCGCGGCCTGAGAGTTCGGCGGAAGATGCGGACTACGAGGTCGTTGACGATGAGAAGAAATGACGGTACAACTTAAGCGCGGGGCCGCGCGGGCGGTTTAAGGCAGTGGGTTGGGATTATAAGGGAACTGTTTTCGGGAGGAAGGCGGCTCTTGGGCCTTTGGGCCCCCGGGGTAATAGCGCAAGGGATAGAAGCGGAAATCCTTGCGGATTTTGCAAAGCAAAATCCGCTGGATTGGAGCGGATAGCCCGGTTTTTTCGGGTCTTCCCGAAAAAATGCGCCCAGAATAAATGTATGACGGATTTGTCATACGGATAGTTGAGGAAGCAGCAGGAACATACTTTGGCAAAACGTGATTATTACGAGGTTCTGGGAGTTGCCCGGGGCGCTTCGGTTGACGACATAAAAAAGGCTTACCGCAAACTTGCGATTCAGTACCACCCGGACAGGAATCAGGGGAACAAGGAGGCGGAGGAGAAATTCAAGGAGGCCACTGAGGCCTACGAGGTTCTCTCCGATGAGAAGAAGCGTCAGGCCTACGACCAGTTTGGATTCGCGGGGGTTGACGGGGCGTCGGGTCAGGGTTTTGGCTCGGCGGCTTTTCACGACTTTGAGGATATTTTCGGCGGGGGGTTTTGGGGGATTTTCGACAGCTTTTTCGGAGGCGGGGGAAGGCGGGGTTCCCACGAGGGCCGCTCGTCCGTACAGCGGGGCTCGGACCTGCGCTACGATACGGAAATCAGTTTCCGGGACGCTGTGTACGGGACAAAAATAGAAATCGACTACACCAGGAGCGCGGCCTGCTCGTCCTGCGGGGGGAGCGGGGCGGAATCGGGTTCGGGCAAAAAAACCTGTTCGACCTGCGGGGGGAGCGGGCAGGTGCGCCGCAGTTCGGGTTTCTTTTCTATTGCTTCGGCCTGCCCTGCCTGCCACGGGGAGGGGTTTATCATCGAACACCCCTGCAAGACCTGCGGGGGGAGCGGTCTTGTGCGCAAGCGGCAAAAAATCAAGGTAACGATTGCCGCGGGAGTGGAGCACGGAAAACGCATCAGTATTCCTGGTCAGGGAGATGCGGGGCCCAACGGCGGGGCCGCGGGAGACCTCTACGTTGTTGTCCACATCAAGGCCCACGAATACTTTGAGCGGGACGGGGATGACCTGTACTGCGTTATTCCTATATCGATTACCCAGGCGGCTTTGGGCGCGGAGCTGGACATCTCCAATGTCCTCGACAAAAAAATCCGCCTCAAAATCCCGCCCGGCACGCAGGAGGGCAAGGTCTTCCGTCTTCGCGGCGAAGGTATGCCTGTGGCGGGGGCCCACCACCGGGGGGATATGTACGTGCGCATCATTGTCCGCGTGCCCACGCATCTTTCGAGCCGCGCCAAAACCCTTCTCAAGGAAATTTCCGAACTCGAAGGCGAGACCACTGACCCCAGGCCGGTGAGTATACAGGAACTTCACCAGCGGTAGGGTTTTTGGGCGCCCGTGAGCGCTCCGCCCTAAAAGTGTGAATTGTGGGAAAGTTCCTGCCGATACTATAAAAAACGCGTGGGGGGAATTCCCGTGAAAAGAACAATTTGTGTTTTGGCTTTTTTATTCGTGTGTTTTGCGCTTGCCGCCGCAGCCCCTGTTATGGATATAAAACTTCTCCGGCAGGAGGCCAGGGCTCTTTATAAATCGGGCATGAGGTGGCTTGAGCTTGATATGTCGGGGGACGGCAAAGTTGACCATATTATGCTCCTTAACCAGCAGGGAAACAAGGTATACGAGGAAATCGACATCAACAATGACGGCGAGATGGACGACTTGTGCTACTACAAAAACGGCGCTCTCTTCAAGGAAGAAATCGACTCAAACTTTGACGGTATGGTTGACCTGTGGGTTTTTCTCAAAGGCGGCATTTACATTGAACGCTACATGAAGGACGAAAACTTCGATGGGGCCATAGACGTTATAAAAGAGTATGGAGCGGGAAAACGCTGAAAGTTTAGGAGGCGGGGCGGGAAAACGCCGCGTTACGGGTTTTCACGCTATTGAAGCCTTTGTACGCCGGGGCGCGGGCGGAGGTTCTGTTCTCTACGCCGCCCTGAAAACAAAAAGAACACTTGCCCTCACCGCTTCCGCCCGCGCTGCGGGAATCCCTGTACGCTGGACTGACACGCGCTTTTTGGATACCCTCTGCCCGCACACAGAACACCGCGGCCTTGTTCTGGAACTCTCTCATGAAAACCCTCACCACCGCGGCCTTTCAGACTTTCTCTTGAGCTTTACCGGGGAGAAGGGCCTTGTTCTGGTTCTTGACGGCATTACCGATGTCCACAATCTGGGCGCGATTGTGCGTTCAGCCGACCTTTTTTGCGTAGACGCAGCTCTTGTTCCTTCGCGCCATTCGGCAAAGGATTCGGGCGTTGTTGCAAAAGTCTCTTCCGGCGCGAGCGCGTTTGTCCCTCTTATCGAAACGCCGAATCTAACGCGCGCTCTTCTTGCCTTGAAGGAGGCGGGTTTCTGGGTGTACGGCGCGGACATGGCCGGAGAGAGCGCTGCGGAAACCGGTTTTGCGCACAAGGCTGTCCTTGTTCTGGGCAGTGAGGGAGCGGGGCTTTCGCGTCTTGTCAAAGAGAACTGCGACGGCCTTGTAAAAATTCCTTCAAGCGGGCACGTTGATTCTTTTAACGTTTCGGTCGCGGCGGGTATTCTCATGTACGAAATCCGCCGCCAGCAGGGGTTTCCCGGGGTCGGGGTGTAGGGGTTTTATTATTTTTCCTCCAGCGTTCCCAATTCATTCTTCCAGGCGGCGGCAATTTTAACAAAACGGGAATAGCCTTTTTCTTTTATAAAGAAAAGCAGCGCTTTATATTTTTTATATTTCCCCTTGTTTTTTTGATACCATTTTTCCATAAGAGCGCATGATTGCAGTTTTGAACACTCCGCGCACGTATCGAATTGATTGTCCCGAAAACAGCAGAGTTTTATTTTGCACCGTGACGCATTTATATTTCTTTCCCCGTTTTCAAATCCTGTTTTACAGCCCTTGCAGCATTTTCGCAGGAATCCTCCGCAGGTTTTGCAATAAGCGCCGCAGCAGCCTATGTATTTTTTGCTGGTCATG
>JAITGB010000152.1 GCA_031280945.1 Spirochaetales bacterium | reverse complement strand
GGTGTTTTACCCCCACGTTTTCCGATACAGAGTTGCCCCCCCAGGAGCCGCAGCCCAGGGTGAGGGACGGGGCGAGCTTGAAGTTATAAAGGTCGCCGATGCCGCCGTGAGAAGACGGCGTATTGATGATGAGGCGGCAGGTTTTCATCTCCTCTTCAAAAAGGGCAATTTTTTCCGCTCCCTTTACCGCGTCAAGGTAGAGCGAGGCGGTGTGTCCATAGCCGCCGTCCCGGACCATAACAGCCGCCTTGTCCAGGGCATCTTTGAAATCAGCGGCCTTATACATTCCCAGCACGGGGGAAAGTTTCTCGTGGGCAAATTCCTCCGAGAGTTCCACGCTTTCAACCTCGCCGATAAGGATTTTTGTTGATTCCGCGACACAAACGCCCGCCAGGGCCGCGATGGCATGGGCCGTCTGCCCCACGATTTTCGCGTTGAGAGCTCCGTTTACAATAATGGTCTTGCGCACCTTTTCCGTTTCATCAGGATTGAGGAAGTAACAGCCCCGGCGGATAAATTCTTTTTTTACTTTATCGTATACCGGGGAGAGGGCAATTACCGACTGTTCCGAAGCGCATATCATGCCATTGTCAAAAGTTTTGGAGTGAATAATTGAACTCACCGCCAGGAGTATATCCGCGCTCTCATCGATAATAGCCGGAACGTTCCCCGACCCCACGCCGATGGCAGGCTTGCCTGAGGAATAGGCCGCTTTTACCATGCCCGGCCCGCCTGTTGCGAGAATAATGTCCGCCTCCTTCATAACAGCATTGGTCAGTTCCAGGCTCGGCTCGTCAATCCAGCCTATGATTCCCGCAGGCGCTCCGGCCCCCACCGCCGCGTCAAGCACAATTTTCGCGGCTTCATTGGTGCAGCCCTTCGCGCGGGGGTGGGGCGAAAAGATGATGCCGTTGCGCGTTTTGAGCGCGATGAGAGCCTTGAAGATAGCCGTGGAAGTGGGGTTGGTAGTAGGAATAACCGCCGCCACAAGCCCTATGGGGCTGGCAAGTTTTTTCCAGCCGAAGGCCCGGTCTTCCTCAATAACGCCGCAGGTTTTGGTATTTTTGAAGGCGTTGTAGATGTATTCCGAGGCGTAGAGATTCTTAATCACCTTGTCCTCCACAATCCCCATACCAGTCTCCGCCACAGCCATCTTGGCTAAGGGAATCCTCTGCCGCGCCGCCGCACGGGAGGCCGCGTAGAAGATTCTGTCTACCTGTTCCTGGGTATACCCCGCGTAGCTCTTCTGGGCAGTACGGATACGCTCCAGGGTTTTTTGCAGGCTCTCGATGTCGCGTACCGGCCCGTAATCGTTCTCTTTTTTCATAGGACAGCTCCTTGTTTCCGGTTGATATATGTATAAAATCCCGTTACTGCACAAGTTTCGTCCCCAGAGTACAGAAAAAAATAAAACCTGTCAACACAATATTTTCGATTTTTCTCCGTTTTTACTAAAAAATTTCGTTTATCGTGATTTTATTCACATTATTGGGCAAATTAGGAACTATATCGCATATCTTTTAAGTATATTGGGCGCATTTTTTACGGCCTGCGGCCGTAAAAAACCCCCAGCCCGATAAAACGCGGATTTTATCTATTACGCAAAATCAGGCTAAGTGCGTCGTACCAGCATTACGTGGCTGTAGTCCTAATCGCGTTTTTGAGGGGGGCTATCCGCTCCAATTCCTCAAAAAGCCTTCGGCTTTTCTGCGGGATTTCCGCTTCTATCCCTTGCGCGGACGGAGGCTCCGCCCCCGAACCCCCGCCGGGAGGCCGAAAGCCCTCCCTCACACACAAAAAAAGTTTATATGCGCTGGCCCTGTTGTCAGACAAAATTCCTATTGACATTTTTGAAAAACCGTTGTATAAAAACTCCACTCTATGAGTTTTCAGCCTCGCTGCCGCCGCATACAGATTTCGCGCCAAGCAAGCAAGCAAGCAAGCAAGCAAGCAAGCAAGCAAGCAAGCAAGCAAGCAAGCAAGCAAGCAAGCAAGCAAGCAAGTTTTGCGCCGCGGTTTCATCGTGTCAACTATCTAATAGCGGAAATCCGCATATTTTACACCCAAATTTTCAAACGTTTAATTCGCTTTTCTCCACATCATTCGCTTATAGTTATTATATAATGAGGCCGAAAAAATACCGTAACAACGCTCCCGCATTTCCTGAGGAAAGCCGCCCCGCGGCCCTGTTCCTGTATGCCCGCAAGGGGGCTGCTGTTGGCAGCCTATAAATCATATTTTTTCATAAACAAGGAGTTTGTATGAAAAAAATCGCTATCATAGCCTTACTCGTCGTATCGGGTTCACTCATTGGCTGCCCCAGCGTTGACGTAGCCGCCATTGACCTATCAACCCGCCCCGTAGCAGCCACAGGAGCCCCCGTCGGTTCCAAAGTCGGCCAGGCGGAGTCCATTAATGTCCTCCACGTTTTCGCTCAGGGCGACAGAGGGGTTCAAGCAGCCGCAAAGGCCGGAGGCATTACCAAAATAGCCACTGTTGACGTTCAGAGCTTTGGCATTCTGGGCATTTTCGGACGGTACACCACTATCGTTACCGGAGAATAAAAGTAACGCCCTGCGGGGATAACGCCTTGTTATCCCCGCATTTTTGCAGTACATTAACAGAATAAACCCTATGCGTATCATAAAAAAAGCCGGCGGCATACATCACCTCCCGCTACTCGTTCTTGTACTCCTTGCACTAGGCTGCACAAGCGCAAAATACGTAAACATCTTTCCCGTAGCCCCAGGAGTTTTTCAGTATTTTCTTCCCCCCACACGCTGGGAGGCGAAAACCCTCGATGTGGAAGTTGACATTACCTACCGCAATATGCCCGGCAGCCCCGCCGCCTGCAACATATCCCTTGTAAAGAGCGGCAGTATGCCCAGAACAGTCTCTTCCGCCTTTTTTACAGCAAGCGGAGCCGAATATCCCCTTGAAAACATAACCAAACTGTTTGCCGAACTGAAAGACAACAAACTGCGCATAACCACCCAGCTTCCCGGCGAAAAGTTTCTCAAACTGCTTGAAGAACCCGCCCTCTTACTTGTTGTTATTCTCGACGGAACACAGTACGATTGTACGCCGCCGGAAGTTTTCCTTGAATACTGCCGGCAGGTTCGGGACGACATCAATTCATAGCCAGACGCGGGGTAAATCAAAACAATGAAAAAACCAGTACGCCGAATCCTTTTTTCCACACTTGTTTTTTCCCTTGTCCTTTTCTCCTGCGCAGGGAAGGAGCAGTCCCCCCTTGTAACGCTTCAAGAGCCCCCCGTTACCCTGCTTCTTCCCCAGGGATTTGAACCCCTCAAAGATGAAACCTTCAAAAAACTCACGGCACAGACCGCTTCGGTACCCCCCCTCGCCGCTCTACCCCGCGCAGCTTTTCGCAAAGCCTCCGCCGGAGCAGGCATACTCGTTTCCTCAGTTACGCTGGAAAAGCCCGCGGCAGCTTACGCCGAACCCCGCGATGCCATCTACGAATACGAAAAGAACCTCTCCGCGCTTCTGGGCGTGGCAAGCGTCGCCACGCGCTTAATCGAGACAAACGACTTTATCCTTGTTACAATGGAAGCCGTATCCGGCGGCGGCGGCCCCGGCGCGGAAAAAAAAGGCTCCCCGCCCGTCCGCCTCACGCGGGGAGTATACTATCTTCCCTCCGGCGAATTTATGATGATTGACCTTTTCGTCAATCCCGAAGTTCTCACCGAAGGCGAAGAGGAGGCTTACTTCGACCTGTTCATGTCCGTAAAATCCATACAGAAGTAATCAACAAAGCCGATTATATTTAATAGGGATGCAGAAACTTTTTTTTAAGGCGAATACCGGTATTCTGGCCTGTCTTTTTCTCACAGGGCTGTTTTTCAGCGCGGGGAATCTGTATGGACAATCCTCTTTCCAGAAAGGGGAAGAGCTTTTCATGCAAAATAAGCCCAGAGAAGCCGTTACCCCTCTGGAAAACGCCCTTTTGCAGGACCCCCGCAACGAAAAGATTTACCTCTACCTCGGCATAGCCTACGAACAGCTCGGAAACAACGACAGGGCAATAGCCATCATGCAGAGGGGCCTCGACGCAGCCTTTCTGCACAAAGACGTCCTCTTCTTTAACATGGGAAACAACTATTACGCCAAGGGCGACACGGAAAAGGCGCGGGAAATGTATTCCCGCGCAATCGAACTGAACGGAGCCCTGACCGACGCATACCTGAACCGCGCAAACATACACGTAAGGCGGGACAGCCCCGAAGAAGCCCTGTCCGATTACAGGAGCTACCTCGCCCTTGAACCCGGAACGCCCCAGCGCAGCCGCATAGAAGAAATGATGCGCCTCCTTGAAGGCAGAGAAACCCACAAAGCAGTTCAGCGTCTTGAAGAAGAAGCGCGGCAGCAGGAAGAAAAACAGCGTTTGGCCGAAGAGCGCCGTCAGGAAGAAGAACAGCGAGGGGCCCCCGGAGAAGAGCGCCGTATAGCCGCAGACGACCCGCGCCGCCGGAACAATGACCCGCGCCCCTACGACAACCAGAACGGACAGCCGCCGGGCCAAAGACCCTACGACGACGAGCGCCGCTACGATACCCAAAGGCCCTATGACGGCCAAAGCCCCTACAATGACCCGCGCCGCTATGACGAGGAGCGCCGCTACGATGACCAGCAAAGACAGCCGGCAGCCCAAAACCGCTACAACGAGGAAAACCGCTACGACAACCGAAGCCGGCAGCCCAACGATGAGCAGCCTTACAATAACCAGCGCAGCCAACAGCCTTACGACGAGCGGCGGCAGGAACCCTTGAGCCAAAGACAGTACGATGACCAGCGCCGCTATGACGGCCAGCGGCAGGCCCCGCCGAACCAAAGACAGTATGACGAGGAGCGCCGCTACGATGACCAGCAAAGGCAGCCGGCAGCGCAAAGCCGCTACAACGAGGAAAACCGCTACGACAACCGAAGCCGGCAGCCCAACGATGAGCAGCCTTACAATAACCAGCGCAGCCAACAGCCTTACGGTGAGCAGCGCCAGCCTCCGCCGAACCAAAGACAGTATAACGAGGAGCGCCGTTATAATGACCAGCCTCAGGAACCAGCCGCCCGCCAGCCTGAGGGCCAAAGACGGCAGGACCAGCGCGGCCCCGGGGAAAACCCAAACCGCACCGCAGACCGCCGCGCCCAAACCGAAGAAGAAAGAAGACAATCCGCTGAACAGAGGCAGGACCAGGCCGCGCAAAGACAACCGGACAACCAAAGGCCCAGAGCGGACGAAGAAAGACAAACCTCCCGTCAGCGCAGCGAAGAAAACCAGAGACGCGCCCAGGAAGCGAATACTCAGGCCGCGGAAGACCAACGCCGCCAAAGGGAAGAAGAAAGGCAGAGAGTCTTCCGTGACGAAATAGAACGCTCACTCCATCTGTCGGCGGATAACGCAAGTAACCTCGCGGCAGAGAAAGAAGACATTATAGAACACCGCTCCGACATTGACATAGACGATTAGAGGGAAGGAACACACATGAAACGTACGAAAAAAAAGATGATAACCGCCGCCGCGCTCATACTGTTATCAGGAGCAGCCTTTTTCGCCCTGCGCGGCGGCGGGGCCGCGGCGCTTCGGGGCCTCCTCGGCGGAAGGTGGGGAGCATCCCAGCTCTCCGCGTCCTCTACAACCCCGGCGGCGCAGCCCGCAAACCCGCAAGCCGGAAGCCCCCAATCAAAAATCAGCGCCGCCGAACGC
>JAITGB010000142.1 GCA_031280945.1 Spirochaetales bacterium | reverse complement strand
CGCCACGCGATAAAGTCCTCCGAAGCCGTAGGATTCTTCGTAATAAGCTCAACAATCTTCGGCCTCCAGGCATCCATCTCCTTCTTGAGAACCTGCCCCACAATAATCGGATTACTCGTCCCCCCCGTAGCCCCATTGCTTATGGCCTCGCAGAGCTCGCCCACCGAACAGGAATCGTTCCAAAACTCGGTTGGACTTATAAGAGTCATAGTATGCAGGGGACATTTTCCCTTAACGCCGCTCATTGAAGAGCCTCCTTTCGTAAGATACCCCATTGTATGACAATAGACCCATGAAGTCAAGCAAAATGAAATGGGCCAGCGCATATAACTTTTTGGGGCGCATTTTTTGCCGCTGTGCGGCAAAAAACTGGGCTATCCGCTCCAAGTCCTCGAAAGCGCCCATGCGCTTTCTGTGGGCTTTCCGCTTCTATCCCTTGCGCTATTACCCTGAGGGCGAACGCGCTATGTCTCAAGGGGTCTATGGATTTACTTTTTTTTGAAGATTCTGGCGCATTTGCATCTATTATTAGGGCCTGCCTCTTTACTTAAAGCCATTTATCGTGAGAGCCGCACGAGGTTTTTAGCCAGCAAAGATTACATAATTTATATCCCCGGTTTTTCTCGCCGTGCGGGTTTACTTTATTGCAAAAAACTTTTCCGATAAACCATAAATAATCAAAATACACAACGGGTTTACCGTTTGTGTATTTGCGCAGTGATGCCTGAAAATCCTGAAATTTTTTGTCCGCGATATTTAATTGGGAAGCCCCGGGTACATTTTCCACATGAAAACACTCCTTAAAAAGCCGTGTAATGTGAGTGTCAAGGGGAACATACAATTCCCCCGCGATTTTTTCGTCTTTTTTATTGGAGTACAAATATATAAACTCCAGCATCATGCTGCCGATTTTTTGCCCTACGCCCTTGGTGTTATATACAAAATCTTTTAGAGTGTCTATATCTTTTTTGTCAATCCTTTTTTTTATTTCAGCATAATTTTTTTCAAAATACTGTAAGCCTTTCGTTATGTTTTCTTCTTTTGTTCTCTGGGCGGTGTTTAGGCAAAACCTGGAAAACGATAAAAAGTCCTTTTTATTTTCCAGAAACGTGTCTTTGTTTATTTTCATATTGCGAAAGACAAAGAAATCCATAAACCGCTCCATTTCGCCGCGGCGGGAATACAGTGTCTCAAAAGCCGAAGTGAGGTTTTTTCCCTATCCATACAAAACTCCTTTTTTGGTATTTCCCGGCGAATTTTTTACCGGAAAAATGTGTTTGCCGTGAGCCCTCCCGCCGCTCAAGCGGCGGGAGGAAAGATTTTCCGTGTCCTACCGCACACAGAAAGCGGGGACGCAGCCAGTAGAAAGATTAAGAGTGCCGGCGGTGGACCTACCATTGTAGCCAACAGAAGCAAAAGAGTGCGTAGAAGCGACATAATTGTGCGAAGCTGTAAAGTACGAGCGATTTCTTGCAAGGGTGGATGCCGGCCCATACTTTATCCGCAGCGCGTCATTTACGTAATACTCAAGCCGCGCCTGATTTTGAATTGTCTCATACGTGGTATTGGAATATAGTCCTTCGCCGCACATTTCCCTTACCGTGGGGAGCCAGAGTTTGTCCTCTATGAGGTCGGCTCCAGTTTCGTAGATCCCTTTTGATACATACCGCTTGGGCGCGTAGATAACTCCGGCGGGAACGCCGGCGGCAATAAGGCCGGTATAAAAATTTCCGGTAACAGCCTCCGGCCCGCCGGCTCCTACCAGATACGCCTGCATGTTACTCCCCTTGTAGCTGACATGGTTGTAGCTATGGGTCATGAAGTAGTTGGCAGGTATGTTCTGAAACTGGAATACGAGGTGGGCGTTTGTACCGTTACCGTTTCCGCCGTAAGAGCCCTGAGCGTTAAAGGAATTTATGCCCACCACTATGAGGCGCAGGAGCGTACCCCTATTATCGCCGCCGGTTATTGGCGCATTCGCGGCGTTTACTGCTCCGGCATTCGCAATGCCTTCCGTGGGGAGTGGCTCAACCGTTAGCCCGCCTTCCAGGTCTATGTAGTCGCCAAGCCGAATCAGGTTATCGGAGACAAGCTCGGCGGCTGTCCTGTTTTGCAGATACGCATGGACGGCATTAAAGGCGGCGCTTACGCCCGCTGTTCCGGTCTGGGTTACGCCAAAGGTGTTTTTAATGCTTGGGTTGTCGTCGGCATGCACCGGCGTTATAATCGTATACGAGGCAGTGAGCTTTGCGCTGTCCGTCATGCCCGGTTTTACGGCTATGGCGTTAATTTTAATGGTAGTCTGTCCAGTGAGAGAAATGGGGGCTGTATATTTGGTTCCGGTTCCTTCCGCGGGCTCGGAGTCGCCTGTGGTATACCAGATTTCCGCTCCGCTTGTCGTTGTTGTAAGGGTTACGCTCTGCTCCGTATAGTAGGTTCCCGCGGGCGGGTTTGCCGTGGGCGCGGCTGCCTGGGGGGAAGCAATCGTATAAGCGGCCGTTAGTACGCCGCTGGCCGTCATGCCGTCTCCTGCCGCTATTGCCTTCAGCGTAGTTGTTTCGCCTATAAAAATGGGGCCTGAGTATTTGGTTCCGCTTCCTTTCGCGGGCACGGAGCCGTCTGTGGTATACCAGATTTCCGCTCCGCTTGTCGCGCTGGAAAGCGTTACGTACTGGGGCAGGTCGTAGTTCCCCGCGGACGGGGATGCTACAGGCGCGGCCGCCTGTCCGGGGCTGCCCTCATCATCGCCTCCTCCTCCTGAGGGACAGCCGCTCAGGGCAAAGAGAACCGCCATAAGCGCGAGGGCCGTGAGTTTGAGCCAGTTTTTTTTCATTTTACACTCCTTGTTTTGTGTTTATGCAGAGAAATTTTTTGAGCCGCGGGCTTTCCAAAAAAGCCCGCGGATTTGAGAAAAAATAAAGAGATTTGTACGAAGGTGAAATTGGAAGACGCTGTTACTGTATATATAGCGCGTGGAATAGC
>JAITGB010000235.1 GCA_031280945.1 Spirochaetales bacterium | reverse complement strand
TTCTCAAAAAAATACCACAAGGAAATCGCCCTTATTTCCGGCGAGGCGCGGCGCCTGCTTACGGGGCATATTTGGGAGGGCAATGTCAGGGAACTGCGCAATGTGGCGGAAAAAATCTGTGTGCTCAACTTTGAAAGCGCCATAAGCGGGGATATTGTCCGGGAGCTTCTGTACGACAGCGGTTCGGGCCGGGAGTGTCCCCTGGAGGACCTCGCGGGCTCTTCGGAACAGGAGATGCTCCGCACCCTTATCGAGAAATATTCGGGCCACAAGGGAAGAATCGCGGGGCACCTCGGAATAGACCGCACAACCCTGTGGCGAAAGTTAAAAAAATACCAGATTCAGAACTAAGGTATGTTGCATATACTGTCCGGTGCAACATAGAATGCAACAGCATATACTTTTTCAGCCCGGGAGCAGGAAGTTGGGCGCATTTTTTCGCTTTTATCACGACAATTTTCGCCGGAATTTTACTTTGCCTGGTTTTAGGCAGCGCGCCGGCAACAATTTGGGCCTTGGCACAAGAATTGCTGTATTTATAGAGGGGGACTGCTATGGCGGGCGGATTAATCGTTGTCGCGTTTTTTGTACTCATGCTTTTGGGGATTCCCATGGCGTTTTCGCTTTCACTTGCCGCTTTATTTTATATAGCGGTGTTTGTTGATGTGCCCTCCATTATTATTGCCCAGCAGCTTATCAGCGGGGTGGATAAATTTACTCTTATGGCGGTGCCCTTTTTCATTGTCGCGGGTTCGCTTATGGAATTTGGGGGAATCTCAAAACGCATAGTGGGTCTGTCCCGCTCGGTTGTGGGGACTCTTCCCGGCGGCATGGCGGCTGTTACGGTGGTCTCCAGCATGATTTTTGCCGCCATGACAGGAGCCGGAGCCGCTACCACCGCGGCTGTGGGCAGCATCATGATTCCGGCAATGTGCGACGAGGGCTACGACATTGATTTCGCCTGCGGCCTGCAGGCAACGGCGGGAATTTTCGGGCCTCTTATTCCGCCCAGCGTTCTCATGGTTCTCTACGGTATAACGGCGGGGGTTTCCGTGGGCGATATGCTCCTCGCGGGGCTTCTTCCGGGTGTTTTTTTGGGCCTTCTCCTTATAACAACGGTAGTGTTTATGTGCGTACGCAAGGGCTACAAGGGAAAGGGTTCGTTCAGTTTCCGGGGTGTGGCAAAGGCTTTTGCCGATTCCTTTTTTGCGATTCTCGCTCCGGTTATTATTTTGGGCGGCATCTATTCCGGCGTGTTTACGCCCACGGAGGCTGCGGGAATTACCTGTTTTTACAGTCTTGGTGTGGGCCTTTTTATTTACCGCGAGATACAGTTTCGCAGTGTGGGCCAAATTATGTTTAAATCCTTCAAACTCGCCGCGGGCATTATGCTGATAGTCGGCAGCACCCAGGCCTTCGGCTGGGTACTCAGCCGCGAGAGAATCCCCCAGGCTGTGGCCCTGGGGTTTAACTCCATTATTGGAACGCCTGCGGTGTTTCTCCTTGCTGTGTGTCTTATGCTGCTTGTAGCCGGGTGCTTTATCGATGCCGTACCCGCTCTTCTTATCCTTGCGCCTATTCTTGTTCCTGTTGCCGCGAGCTATAACATCAGCCTTATTCATTTCGGGGTGGTTATGGTTGTTACCCTTTGTATCGGGCTTGTAACGCCTCCTGTGGGCATCAACCTCTTTGTCGCCTCCTCTGTTGCTCATCGTCCTGTTCACAAAATAATACCGAAACTTCCGCCTTTTATCGTTGCGATGGTAATCGGAATGTTTACTGTCGTATTGTTTGAACCCCTGTCGTTGTTTTTGGTCAATCTTAATAAATAGTTTTGTAAAAAGGAGAATCGTTATGAAAAAAATTCTGATTGCGCTTCTGGCAGCCTCCTGTATAGCCGCTGTGGGCTGTTCCGGGAAAGGCTCCGGTCAAAGCGGAGAGCAGGCTTCCGCGAAAGAAGCTGTCAAACTGAGCGCCTTCGCGGGTTCGCTCCCCAAAAATACCCCCACAGGTACGGGAATGGAATTCTTCGTGAAAGAAATCAACGAGAAGTCTAGCGGCAGCCTCAATGCCCAGGCCTACTACGATACGGAACTGGGAGACGCCACATCCCTTATTCAGGGTCTGCAGCAGGGTACAATAGATATAGGCGTATGCGGGGACGCCTACTACTCCGGCCTTGTGCCCGATATTCAGGCGTACGAACTGCCTTTCCTCTTTACCGGCGTTGAGGAGGCCAGGGCTGCTGTTGACGGGCCTTCAAAAGACATTATTTTCAAAAAACTTGAGGCCAAAGGCATCATCGGCCTGTGTTTCTGGGAAAACGGCATGAGGGAGCTTTCAAATAACGTGCGTCCGGTAAAAACTCCCGATGACCTCAAAGGAATCAAGATGAGAACCCTGCCCGCTCCGGTTCAGGTTGCCGCATGGAAAGCTCTTGGGGCTCTTCCCGCCAGCATTGACGCAGCCGAGCTCTACAGCGCCCTGCAGGTTGGCACGGTAAGCGCGCAGGAAAACCCCCTGGCGGAAATTGAGTTCCGCAAGTTCTACGAAGTCCAAAAGTACATTACCCTGACCAACCACGTGTACACGCCCTTTTTGATGTCCATGAGCAAAATGACAGCGGATAAACTTTCCCCCGAACAGGTAAAGGTAGTCCGGGACGCCGCAGCCGCGGGACAGAGGGTGCAGCGTGAGGCTGCCAGCAAGGCAAACGATGCTGCAAAGCAGATTTTGCTCGACAAGGGCGTTACGATTGAGGAAAAACCCGAAATTGAAAAGTTCAAGGCTCTTACCGCTCCTGTGTACAAAATTTTTACCGATGCAAACGGCGATGAGCTTTTGAAGATGCTCAAAAAATAAAACGTGGGGAGGAGAGGCATGAAACGCATCGTTGATTTGTGTCTGCCGATTGAAGAACACTGGAGGTACGGCATACGGTTTTCACAGCCGCGTTCCCATGCCGCGGGCGACCCCTGGCAGTGTACCGCCTATAATCTTGAGTCGCACTGGTTTACCCATATAGATGCGCCTCTTCACCACGACCCCCAGGGCCAAACCCTTGACGCCTATCCCATCGAGGATTGGTGTATGGGCGAGGCCCTTATCCTTGATTTTACCCGCGTCCCCGACAACGAGGGCATTACCGCGAAAATGCTGGAAGAGGCGGCCCGCGGCTACGCCGCACATTTTGACTACCTCATCCTGCGTACCGACAGGGGAAAAAAAGTTTCCTGGCGGGAACCCTCTTTTTGGGACAACTCACCGTACGTTACCGCAGACGGAGGAGAATGGCTGCGCGATTACCGGCCCAAAGTTGTGGGGTATGATTTTCCCCAGGACTACGACATACGGAAAATTCGCACGGCAAAGAATTTAAAGGAAATCCGCCAGCCTGTACACGACCATGTTCTTGCCGAAGGAAAAATTTTGCAGATTGAGTATCTTTATAATCTTTGGAGCATAGGCTCTCCTGTGTGCAACATTGTGGCCCTGCCCCTTGCCATACCGCATCTTGACGGTACGCAAGTGCGGGTTATTGCCGTTGTTGAGGGGGAGGGGAGCGCATGAATAATTTTGCCGCAAAAATAAACCGCGCCGCCGAAGAGTGCATAGGCTACATGGTAGTTGCTACGATTTGCATAGTAACATTTGGCGTTGCGGCGAGAATGTGTAACATTGCTGTCGCATGGACAGATGAGCTTTTGCGGGCCATATTTATCTGGCTTATTTTTATCGGGGCCGCGATGGCATACAAAACAGGCAGCCTGATTGGTTTTGACCTCCTGGAAGAAATGCTGGGCCGGAACAAAATTCTCAGCATGGCGCTGAAATTTGTCCAGCATACGGCGGCTGTTGTTTTTAGCGCTTTTTTAAGCGAAAAAAGTTTCAGGATAATAACGACCCAAATCAATACAGGAGAGCTCACGCCTGTTCTTGAACTTCCCCTGTGGATTGTCAACCTCGGCCTTTTTTCGGGCAGCGTTCTCATGCTGCTCTTTGCCCTGTGCAAGATATGGCATCTCGTGAGGCCGCCAAGCCGCAAAGGGTAAGAAAGCGCCCTTGCCCAAAACTTCTCTTGACACCCGCCCCCATTCCCGCAGATACTAAAACCTGCCCCGCGGCGGTCAGCCGTGCCCACGGGTGAAACGGGGTTACATACGCTTTCAAAGAAAACAAAAACATGGAAAAAAAAGGACTCTCAGGCGTCGTGGGATTTCTCGCGCGGCGCTACTTTGTGGACGCCCTGGGCGCAATGGCCCTGGGACTGTTTAGCTCCCTCATCATAGGGGTTATTCTAAACCAGCTCTTCAGCCTCACA
>JAITGB010000229.1 GCA_031280945.1 Spirochaetales bacterium | reverse complement strand
ACAATGCTTTTTTTACTCCACCGGTCGTTATAATTCAGCAGGGCATGGGCGCTCCAGTCGTTTTTCAGCGCGGAGTCAAGATGATCGTTTTTTCCCGTGAGCTGGCGGGCGGTCCCGGCGATTTTCGGGTTGTGCAGATTGTAGGTGTATTTTTCCATGAGCCGCCTGAAGCGGGGAATGTCCCGGGGCAGATACACCTCGTCAAGTAACGCGCTGCCGGCGGTTTCCAGCGATTCTTCCGTAACGGCATCAAAATTTCCGCTTTCGGCGTGTTCCTCCAGTCCGGCGATGAGCGATTCCAGCGCGTCCGTCTGGGCCTTTGCCGCCGCTTCGTCCAGCGCCAGGTGAAGAAAGGGTTTATTTTTTCCACGGTTACATTCCACATGGAGTATGGAGAGCCCGCGGGCGAGCAAGCCAGGCTTAATCTTGTCGAAAGCGCCCTCCGCCGCCATTTTTTGCAAAACCGGGGCGAGGCGTTTTTGCATGTCCACCGCGCCCTCCCATGCGTAAATGCCGCCGTATTCAAAGCCGAATTTGTACCATGTGTTGTTGTGCGGTTTTGCCGTGAGGCCGCCCAGGTCCAACTCAAAATGCGTCAGCCCGGCAGTGGTCTCCGGCACGGCGATAGTCCCGGGGCTTTTGCTGTTTATATCCTCTCCTGTGGCAAGGTATGTGAGGAACCGTACAAGCCCTTCGGCGTAGCCCTGAGCGTGTTTTTTGCAGAAATCCTCACGGTAGGCCGCGAAAATGCCGGACACTCCGGCGGGGTTTGGGTTTTTCTTGTACTCGGCCACAAAATGCCGGATATATTCGCAGTTAATCTTATACTTCCCTTCGATGGGCGCGCCGTTTTCCAGGAGCCACTGGATATGCGCTATCTTGTCTTCATCGGCATAGCTTGTGTCCAAAGCATCTTCCATACCTTCCGCAAGGCAGACGGACACCTGCGTTTTGAATGCCTTGTCATCCGGGGTAAGCTGCCGCAGTATGTCTATCCACTTGCCGCAGTCTGTATGATAGCTGACCGGCCATTGACAGTACCGTTTTAGATTATACGCGGCATAATCGCGCATACGCGCTTCATCAGAGCCGGCATTTTTTTCCTTGCTGCTAAAGCGGACGCGCAAATACGCTATGGCCTCGCCTATAGGCAAAAAGAGCAGAATTTTTTCCATGCGCTCGTCATCGTCATCATCGTCATCAAAGACAACACCCTCGGGGATTGAAAGGGCGGATTTCCGGGCGGAGGTTTTTTGCTCCCCGCCGTCTTCCGCCTCAAGCGGCTTGTCCAGATTCATAAAGGCCGCCTCGTCCCCGCAGTACCAGGGATAGTCCCAGTTCTTTGAATCGTGCCAGGGTTTTGGCTGTCCATCGTCCGCCATGGGGGCAGGGCCGGCCTCTGTCTTTGGGGCGGACTTTTTTGCGGGAGAGGCTTTGGAGGCCGCTGCCGGGGACGGAGAGGCTGCCGGTGGAGAAGATTCCTTGTACCCTTTCTTGAGCTTGGCGGCCGCTTGCTTTGCGGCGTCTTTTTCCGCGTCAGCGGGAGATGCGTATTCCCTGGTCTGCGTCTGCCCGGCAGTTCCCATGCGTCCGAAAGTTACTGTTACCTGCTTGTTACTGGTTTGCACCTTCCAGAATTTTTTGGAGGTTCCGTCTTCATACGTCAAGTATTTTTCCATGATAAAAGCTCCTTCTCCGCAGACTGTTTTACTTTAGTATTTTTATCACAGAATGGAAGGGCTGGCTATTCGGCGGACGGGCCGTTATAGGGAATTTCCGCAAGGGGTAAGGGTATTCCGCCCGCCGGAGGCGGGCGGGGGTACGCGCAAGGGATAGAAGCGGAAAGCGCCGCTCTGTCAGAGCTACGGGACTTCGGCAGGTTCAGCGGCAGTGCGGGCAAGTTTTTCCCGCACGAGTTCGCCTATGATTTGGGCGGGGCTTTTATGAGTTGCCAGAGCCGTGGCCATCAGGTAGTCGGTTGAAAGAGCGTCAAGCCCCAAAAGGCGGGCGTTACGGCGGCTGATGAAGCCTGTCCCATTGGGGCCTACCGGGGGTAGATGCGTGGTGTAGTATTCGTCCAGCGCGTCCGCTTCTTCTTCGGTCAAATCGGGCATAGTGTTCTCCTAATGCTTCAGCAGCGAAAGTAATGCGGGGCGGCATTTCATTGCATGAAATACCTGCACCGTATTCTCATCAATTACATTATACATAATTTCAAGCAAGTTGGCATTGCGGTCAAAACCGATGAGCAGGTTTTTACTGTCATCGCCGCCTTGAAAAAAAGAATCATATTCTATATCTTGAAACGCCCTGCGAATATCAGCATCACTTACGCCATGCTTAAAAGCCGAATTTTTGCAGATAATCTCAAGCTCCATAGGCTGCATGCTACCCAAAAACAACAGGAAAGCCAAGCCGGGTTTCAAATTCCATTTTCAAATTCTTCCATTTCGTGGATTTTCGTGTCTTTTGCGGGAGGTCTTCTTCTTCGGTCAAATTAGGCATAGCGTCCGCCTAATGTTCACGCAGCGAAAACGCTGCGCTGTGGTGCTTCTCAAGGCGGTTAAGGAATTCTGTCATCCATGCTGTTGTGGTTGTGATGTTCTGTGGGCGGACGGGCCGTTATAGGGAATTTCCCGCGAAAGACACGAAAACGCACGAAAGGGGCAGAGATAGGGAATTTGTTCTTTTCTTTTTTTGTGTTCTTGTTCGTGTTTCGCTGATTGAGCGGCTCCGCCGCGAAATTTCGCGGGAAATTCCGGGGGAGATGAGGCCGTGGGCCGTGCCGCCGCATGGTTTTGCGAAGCAAAACCATGCGGGGTAATAGGTCTGCGCGGGATTTTGCTGCCTGCAAAATCCCGCGGTGCGCAAGGGATTGGAGGGGGCCGAAGGCGCATTGCCCGGCAGGGCAATGCCGAAGCCCCGCAAAGCCCGACTTTGCGCTTTTTCCCTTCAGGAAAAAGCGCAGAGATGCGCCCAAATTCCTCATCTTCCTAGAACTCCGATTGATAGTCTGTATGGGGCTGGACATTTTTGGGGGAGTGTGGTAGTTTTGGAGTATCTTATTTCAAGGTGGATACTGATGGCGAGGCGATGTGATATTTGCGGAAAGGGTACTGTGAGCGGCAATACTGTAAGCCACGCGAAAAACGCTCTCAGGCGGGTATGGAAGCCGAATCTTATCAAGGTTAAGACTATGGTGGGGGCGACCAAGACGACTCTGAAGGTCTGCGCGCGGTGCCTGAAAAGCGGAAAGGTTGTGAAGGTCTAAAGGACTACGGTGAGTCCGTCGTATGAAGGAGCTGTCCCCTCTGGCAGCTCTTTTTTTATTGTTTCGTGGTCAACTTCGTGGTTGAAGTGCGTGAGGTAGGCTCTTGTGGGTTTAAGCCGCGCGATTTCCGCGAGGGCTTCGCCTATGCTGAAGTGGGTCTGGTGGGGCGCGGGGCGCAGGCCGTTGATGATGAGGACTTCGAGCCCTTCAAGCTGCGTCCGCGCGGAGGCGGGGATATGGCTGCAGTCGGTTATGTAGGCCGCGGGGCCGAACCTGTAGCCGAAAATGTTGAGCTTTCCGTGTTTGAGGGGGATTGCCGTACAGGGGAAGCCTCCCGCGCGGAAGGGGCCGGGCTGTATGGGGGTGAGGGCGAGCCGGGGAATTCCTCCGCCTTCCTGCAGGGGGATTTCAAATATGTAGGGAAAACGCTTTTTAATTTCCGCGAGAGTTTCTTCGGCTCCGTATACGCCTACGGGCGTCTCTCCTCCAAAGCTCCTGAGGTCGTCTATGCCGTGGAGGTGGTCTGCGTGGGCGTGGGTGTAGAGGACGGCGCGGAGGCTGGTGAGCCCCGCAGAGAGGGCCTGGAGGCGGAATTCGGGGGCGGTGTCTATGAGGATTTTGCTGTTTATGCCCTCGATGGTGTCTTCGACAAGGAGGGAGGAGCGGGTTCGCTTGTTTTTGGGGTCAGTGGAGGTGCAGACGGGGCAGCGGCAGCCTATGACGGGAATTCCGTGGGAGGTTCCGGTGCCCAGAAACGTGAGTTTCACTTGAGGGGCCCCTTATATGTCCGCGCCCGTCCGGCCAAAAACCGGGGAGGAATGTCTGGCCGTCATTCTGTGGAGGCAGCGGGAGATTTCAAAGGAGTGGTCTCCTACGTGTTCTATGTGGCGGAGAATATCTATATAGAGGATTTCCGTTTTCACGCTTGATGAGCCTGTTTTGAGTCTTTTCTGCGAAGCTTTTCGCAGAATATCCCGTGTTCCGTCTATGGAATTTTCAAGGGCTTCGGCTTCCAGAAGCTGGCTGTCGGAAAGCCGTGTGCCCAGATGTTTCAGGTTAAAATCCAGAAAGTTTTTTACAAGCCCCGCGTAGTGCCGGATTTCTTCTCCCCCCTGTTTGTCGAACTCTATTTTCTTCTCGGCTTTTACAAGGGCGCAGGAGGTCATTTTGCGGCAGGAGTCGCCTATGCTTGCGCTTTCGTTACAGACCCTGATAAGGAGGTTGAGCCTCTCAAGGCTTTTTGTGGAGATATGTTCCCGCGAGCAGTGAACCAAAAACTGCGAAATCTCCTCGTGCATGAGCGCAAGGAGGGATTCTTCTTCGTCCACTCTCTGGGCGAGCCTCCGCGCGTCCTTGTGCGGAGCAAGCACCGCGTCTGTAGCTCCCCGGAATATATTTTCAAGAAGCTCCACCATTTTTTTGATTTCAGCCTGGGCCTTGATGATGTTTATTTCCGCTGACTGCCCCAGCCCCGCAGGAGAGTAGAAAAGCCTGTAGCGTTCTTCGTTTTCGCCCGTTCTTGCCTTGACGAGAAAACTTACGAGCCGCGAGAAAGGTTTTATGAACGGCAGAAAAAGAACAGTGTTCGTTACGTTAAAAAGAGTGTGGAAAAGCGCGAGCCGCGTGGCTATGTAGCCCATGTCGCCAGGGGTTTCGGGGATAATCGCCGCTATGGCTTTGAGGAAGGGGGAGAAGAAGAGCGCCATCCACACAACGCCCATAACATTAAACAGCGTATGGGCGCGGGCCGCCCGCCGCGCGTTGATGTTCGCTCCCAGGGACGCAAGATAGGCCGTAATCGTAGTGCCTATGTTCTCTCCAAGAACGAGGCAGGCCGCGCTGGGGTAATCAATCCAGCCGGAATACGCCATTGTGAGCGTAATCGCCATCGCCGCGCTGGAGGACTGGACAATTATGGTAACAAGCGTTCCCGCGGCGACAAAGATGAGAAAACTCCCGAAACCGCGGTTCGTAAAAGCTCCCAGAAATTCGAGAACTTCGGGGCTGCTCTTTATATCGGGGACACTGTTTTTCAGGAGGGAAAGTCCCAAAAAAAGAAGCCCGAAACCCATAAGAGCCTCGCCCGCGTTCTCATGCCCGAAGCGCGGCACAAAAACAAGCGGCGCCGCAAGGGCTATGGCCGGCAGGGCAAACGCCGCTATGTCGAACTTAAACCCCACAACAGCCACAATCCAGCCCGTAACGGTTGTCCCTATGTTCGCCCCCAGAATAACGCCTATGGCCTGCGTCAAATTGAAAAGCCCCGCGTTGACTAAGCTCACCACCATAACCGTAGTCGCCGACGAAGACTGAATCACCCCCGTAACCAGAAAGCCCGTAAGGACAGCCGTACAGCGGTTAATCGTCATGTAGTCCAGAGCCGTTTTGACCCGCGAGCCGGCGGACTTTTGGATGCCGTCGCTCATCATCTTCATGCCGTAGAGAAAAATGCCCAGCGCGCCGAAAATTTGCAGAATTCTTAGAATCATTCACGGCGAGTGTACTCATCTTGCGGGGGAAGTGCAAGTAAAGAAAAGCGTATGAACAGGGCGGCTGCATTTACCCCCACTACACAAAATCAAATTGCGCGAAGCGCAAGAAGGCCGTGGGGCGCAAGGGACTGGTCGCAATCCCGTTGGGATTGCTGCTCGTCCATGCATCCTGGATTGAAGCGGAAATCCCGCAGAAGCCGCGAAGCGGCTTTGAGGAATTGGAGCGAAAAGCCCGGTTTTTTGACGCATAGCGTCAAAAAATGTGCCATGAATCTTCAAAAAAAGTAAATGCAGTAGCCCTGGCTTCTATCCCTTGCGCTTCGCGCAACTTTTAGGAAATTCTGTAGCGTTCCTCGTGTTCGGCAACCATGCCTTCCGCGGAGAGCTCCTCCGCGGCGGACAACACCCTCCCCGCATCAAAACCCGTTTCGCTCATAAGCTCCGCAAGGGAAAGCCCCCGCCTTTTTCCGCCCCTGTTTCCCGAAAGAGCCTTGATAATCCTGCCCCGCACCTGACGGTTTGAGTTTTCAAAACGGGACTGCACGGCGTAGTGGGCCGAGCGCCGGTTGGGATTGGGGTAGAGGCTTTTCAGGTAAACCCCGTAGTCCATAAGGGCGTAGTACCAGAGCCGGGGATTTTTCCTGTCCAGCGCATCTTCCACAAGGGGAAGAATTTCCCTGTCGTGGACGTTTTGCTTTCCCGCAAAAAAGAAGTGGAGAAAAACCCTACGAATATTTGTTTCTATAAAAACCGAAGGCTTGTTGTAGACAAAGGCCGCCAGAGACCCCGCTGTTCCCGGGCCTATTCCCGGAAGCGCGAGGAGAGAAGCGCGGTCCTCCGGCAGTTTACCCTCGTGGTCGCGGCATACGCGCAGGGCTGTTTCCTTGAGGGCCTTCGCGCGGCGGTTGTAGCCCAGACCCTGCCAGAGAGCCAGAACATCCCGCAAAGGAGCGCCGGCGAGGCTTTCAAAAGAGGGAAAGGCTTCGATAAACGGCGGATATTTTTTCACCACGCGCTCTGTTCCGGTTTGCTGCAGCATGATTTCCGACACGGTAATTTTGTAGGCGTCTAAAGTTTCTCTCCACGGAAAAACCCTGCCGAAGCGTTTGTAGTGCGTCCGTACGATTTTCCGAAAATTTTCAAGACCGGCGTTTTTTTCCACGCGGAAAATGTAACCGAAAAAAC
>JAITGB010000200.1 GCA_031280945.1 Spirochaetales bacterium | reverse complement strand
CCTACTTTGCCTTTGGCTCCCGCGAGGCGGTTTAAGATGCTCGTTTTTCCTACGCCGGATTGCCCCGCAAAGACAACGCGCTTTCCCCTGATAAGTTCTCCAAGCGAAGCGAGGTTTTCCTGTCCTGGGGGGGTAAGCTCTGTTCTGACAATGGGGAGGCCCCGCGAGGCGTAATCCGCAAGGCGTTCTTCCATGTCCTCGTCTGTGCCCTGGCCGCACTTGTTGATGCACAGCGCGGCGGGAATGGAAGTGAGGCTTGCCGCGATGAGGAGCCTGTCCAGAAAACGCGGGCGGAAGGGCGGGGAGACGGGGCTTGCGATGCACACGAGAAGGTCTACGTTAGCGGCTATGGCCTGGGCTCCCCTGCCCTTTTTGTTCCAGCGCAGGAGAACATTTTTTCTTTCGCCCCGGGAGAGGAGGACGCCTTCTCTGCGGGCCGCGCCGTGAGTTTCCGGCGCGGGGAGAAAGCATACGCTGTCCCCAGGGCACAGGGGGTTGTAATCAGCTTCGGCGTTTTTGAGGATTTTGCCTTTGATGCGGCACTCGTAGGTTTCACCAGGGGCGGCGGGAGCGGGAGTTTCGCTGCGCACGGTGAAGATGTTGTTCGCGCCGCACAGCACTGTTCCTGTTAATTCGCTCTTCACAGGAGCCCCGCGGCTTCTATGCCGAAAAATCCGGCGAAAAACTCGTATTGGGGTTCAGGCGGCCAGCCGCCTGAGAGGTACATTTTTGCGCTGCCTGTTTTTTCGCCTGCACCCTGCCTGTTTTCAGAGGAGAGGATTTCCGCAACCCTGCGGCCTACTCCTTCGCGGGAATCGATGAGGCGTACGCCCTCCCCCAAAGCAGAGTGGATTTCGTCAAGCAAATAGAGAAAATGCGTGCAGGCAAGAACAACTGTGTCCACAGCTTCTTCGCGGAAACGGGCGGCGGCCTCGGCGATGATGAGGCGTTTTTCCCCAGGCTGCGCGGTAAAAAGGCGTTTTTCGACGAAGTTTACAATATCGGGGCCGGGAAGCCGGACAACTGCGCAGCCCGGCGCAAAGCGTTCTATGAGGTTGTCCAGGTAGGCCGCGTGCAGGGTTCCCGCGGTTGCAAGAACGCCTATTTTTTTTACGCGGCTTGCCTCGGCAGCGGGTTTTATTGCGGGCACAGTTCCGACAAAGGTTTTGCGGGGAAACTCTGCCCTGAGTTTTTCCAGGGCGAAAACCGAAGCTGTGTTGCAGGCGAGGACAAAAAGCTTGGGGTCAAATTTTTTCAAAAAAACGGAAACGCACTCGGCTACGGCCTGGAAAATTTCTTCGGGCTGTTTGGGGCCGTAGGGAAAGTGTTTGCGGTCAGCGAGGTAGATGTAGTTTTCCGCAGGAAGAAGGCCGCGCGTCCATTTGAGGTACGGCAGCCCGCCGACTCCCGAATCAAGGAACGCTATGGGAGCTGTGCCGTTAGCCGAAGAGTTTGTCAAACTTGCTCCGCGCATCGTCTCTTTTTACTCCTGTGCCGGCGGCGATTTTTTGCGTACGCGAATCTGCGGGCGAGAAGTAATCGCAGAAGTTGGCCCTTTCTTTGTCCGCTACGTCTCCCGCTTCGCTTTCGCGGCAGTCGTGGTGGCTTCCCGCGCTGTAGAAGGCGCAGTTGAGGCAAATCCTGAGGTCTTTTCCGCAGGCGGCGCAGACGCTGGAACGGAAAAATTTTTCGCTCCCCGCTTCGGTTCCGCAAAAATGGCATTTCATTGGGGTAAGTGTACCCCTCGCCGGGTTTTTTGTGAAGGGACGATTTATGCGAACTTTTAAGGAGGATTCCCACGAAAGACACGAAAGGGGAATCGGGATATTTGATTTTTTGTGAGGGGGTTTGGGCGCATTTTTGCTCCGCAAAAACCGCGCTTTCCGTTCCAATCCTGCGGATTTCCACTTCAATCGCTTGCGCGGCCCAGGGGCGGCCCGCCGCGGAGCGGCGGGCCGGAGTTTCAGGCCGCCGCTTCGCGGCGGACGGGGCCGGGGGCCGCCGCGCCTCTGGCGCGGCGGGGTTGGCTTTGACGGGCCTTCCGCTGCGGTAAAAAGCCCTGTTACGCCCTGGGGCGCAAGGGATTGGAGGGGACGCGAAGCGTGTCCCAACGGGACCGAAGCCCCGCAAAGCCCGGCTTTGCGCTTTTTGCTTCCGGCAAAAAGCGCAGAGATGCGCCCAAATTCTTTTTCCAAAATTCTTTTTTTCTTGCTCTTTATGCGGGGACAGTTTATCATGTGGGGATTCGTTGGGGGGCGCGTTGAATATTTTTGTCAGGGTAAAGGCTGCGGGCAGGCGGCGGGATATTTTGGAAAGGCGGGCTGTGGTTGTGAGTGAGGCTCCGCAGTGTGTGGAGGCTTTTATTGAGCGGCTTGTGCGGGAGAATGTGCGTTCCTACAACGAGGCGCCTGTGGACGCGCCTTTTTTCCGTTTTTTGAGCGAGGCGGAGCTTGCGGACGGGGTGTATTCGGGGAAGGCGGGGTTCGGGGGGCGAAGGGGCGGGGAGATGCAGGACGAGGATGAGGCTGTGCGAAATGCTCTTGAGTGTTTTGGGGACGGGTTTTTCCGCGTTCTTGTGAATGATGTTCCGGCGGAGCCGGGCGGGGAGTTTTGCCTCCGTGAGGGGGACGTTGTTACGTTTATCCGTCTTGTGATGCTGGCGGGGCGGCGGTTTTAGGTGTGGGGGGTTTATGGACAGTGAGGAGATTGCCGCGTGTGTTGCGGGGATTGCGAAGGAGAAGGGCCGCGAGGGGGATTTGGCGCGGGCGATTCTTGAGTATAGGGAGTGTTCCTACACGGGGCGGGAGCGGTGTTCCCGCGCTTTGACGGGGCTTCTCCTTGCGGGGGAGCCTGCGAGTTTGGCTTTGGTTTTCGATAATGGGCCGAGAGCTCTTTTTGCCCGCGTTCATGGGGATGCTGCGGCTGATTTTGCGGGCAAGGCCGCGGCCCGGTTTACGAGCTATGTTCATTCTCCTTCGGTGTACCGCAGGAGTTTCAGGACGCGGGAGATTTCCGCCTATATGCCCCGGTTTACGGGGTTTCTTGAGAGTCTTCTTTTTTTTCCGTGGGAGCATTTTGATATGCTTGGGGATTTGTCTACTCCGCGCGGGGCTGATGAGGGGGATGCCGCGGCGCGGCGGTTTCCGCAGTGGTTCTACGGGGATTTTCTTGCGGTGCGTATTGACGAAGGGGACGAGGGTATTATTGAGGCTGTAAAAAACACTTGCCTGGGTGAGAATAATACGCGGCTCTTAAGCGATGGCATTATTAACGGGATTATCAAGAGCGGCAACAAAGAACTGTACGCTCTTTTGGGCGGTATGCTTGTGGCGGCGAAACGCGAGGAGGGGCTGCGGCAGTCAATTCTGGAAAACGCGGACAACGGGAGGGTTGAGGCTTTTATCTATTTGATGAAGGTTGTGCTTGATAATGGGCTTGTGCGGTTTTCTTCGGTTGTGCGGGCTCTTGATGTGTGGCTGGGGCTTGCGGAGGGCTTTGACGACACAAGAACCTGCGAGAAACTTCTGCGTTTGTGTTACGCGGAATTGACGGATAAAAAGGCTCTGCGTCTGGGGCTTGAGGGGCGGGATGTTCTGGAGATATATGCGGGTCTTTGGGCTCTTTCCGTGCGCGAGATGAGCGATGTTGTTCAGCCGATTGAGAGGCTCTTACAAGGTGAGCAGTATCAAAAACTTGCGGGCCTGTATTTTTTGCGGCAGCTTGAAAACGAGAAGATTCAGTTTGCTGTAACATCGGGCATAATCGCGGGTTTTGGGGCGGCTGGCAAGGGCGGAGCGGCTGACAAGGCTGGGGCGGCTGGTAAGGGCGGAGCCGGGGCGAAAAGCGAGAGGGAGGCTCTTGAGCTTTTAAGTTTGACGCTTGCGAGCTATCCGGTAAAAAGTTCGTATCCCTGGCGGAAAGAGGAGTTTCTCACGGACTGCCGGCAAAATGT
>JAITGB010000163.1 GCA_031280945.1 Spirochaetales bacterium | reverse complement strand
CAGCTTGACGATGCCCTGAAAAACGAGGACTACGAGAAGGCTGCGGCTCTGCGGGACGAGATGGGCAGGCTGGACTTGGGAGATTCGGGGAAGCTCCATGGCTGATTTTTTTGCGGGCCATACGCCTCCGCGCTGGTACGAGGAGGCGGGGCCGGACCACGATATTGTTCTTTCCAGCAAGGCGCGCCTTTCGCGGAATCTGGCGGGTTTTGCTTTTCCGCGTTCCCTGACGGAGGAGGAGCTTGTGCGGGTTGGGCAGAGGGTGGGGGCTGCTCTGGGGAAGAATGGTTTATACGGGGATTTTGTCCGCTACGATTTTGAGAGTCTTACGGATACGCAGGCGGCTGTTCTGTGCGAAGAGGGGCGCTTTCGCCTCCGCGAGGAGTTCCGGCGGGCGGCTCTTTTTGTGGCGGGGGACGGGCGGCTGTGCGTGGAGGTCAATTCTCAGGACCATCTGCGTTTGTCGTCCCTCCGGGGCGGGCTCAATATGCGGGGGGCCTGGACTGATGTTGACAGGCTGGATTCCGCTCTGGAAGATTTTCTTGAGTACGCTGTGTCCCTTGATTTGGGCTACCTCACGGCGGAGGTGGATGCTGCGGGCTGCGCCTTTGATATTTCGGCCCTGCTTCATCTTCCGGGGGTTTCTTTAAGCGGGCGGCTTGAAAAAATCAGTAAAATTATCAGCGATTCGGGTTTTACTCTGGACGGTCTTCCGGCTGTAAAGAGCTGCGGCGCGGAATTTTTTCTGGTTTCGGGGTTCTCCCGTCTGGGGGAGAACGAGAGCGATGTTATGAAAAAGTTTGAAGAGATTTGTATTTCTTTGGTAAATTATGAGAGGGAGATGAGGCATCTTCTCTTTGAAAAGAGGGGAGATTTTCTGGAAGACCAAATGTGCCGCGCTTTTGGTATTTTGGAAAGGGCGAAGTTTCTCACCTACGAGGAGGCGGTCAAGCTCCTTTCTCTTTTGCGGATGGGCTACTGTGTGCAGGGCTCGCTCAGCGCTTCCTGGGATAAACTTACGGCGCTTATTTTCCGGGCCATGCCTGCCCATATCCGGCAGAGGATTTCTCCTGTGCCGGGGGAGAGCGGAGAGAGCATCGCGGAGCGGGAAAACAGGGAAAGGGCTTGTTTTATTCACGCGGAACTGAAAAAAACTTCCCTGGGATGAGGAGGGGATTCATGCTGAGATACACGCAGAGGGTTCAGAGGATTTTGGCGATTCTCGCGCAAAACGAGGCGAAACTTTTTCATGCGGAACAGCTTTTGCCGGAACATATTATGCTTGCTCTTTTGAAGGAGGGCTCAGGTCAGGGGTACAAGGTTTTGCAGAAGGCTATGCTGGACCCGGAGCGCCTGCGGCTTGAGATTGAGGCGGGGCTTCCGCGCAAGCAGGGCGGTTTTTTTCTGGGGGATATTCCGCCTTCTCCCCGCGGGAAGAAAATCCTCGATTACGCAAACGAGGAGGCGCGGGGGTTTGGCCATGCCTACATTGGAACCGAACATCTTCTTCTTGCGTGCTGCCGTGAGGAGGGGGGCCTTGTGGGCCGTTTTCTCGCGGGCTTTAATGTTTCGGTTGATACTCTGCGCGATATTGTTCTTGAGCTCAGCGGAAACCCTGGGCAGCAGAAGGTTCCTGTTTTTGAGGGGGCGGGGCGGAGAAAGACTCCGGCGGCGGGGCCTTCGGGAAAGAGGCCCACGCCTACCCTGGATGAGTTTTCGCGCGACCTTACGGCCCTTGCGGTAGAGGGGAAGCTCGACCCTGTTGTGGGCAGGGAGAAGGAAATCCGCAGGGTCATTCAAATTCTTGCCCGCCGTACAAAGAATAATCCTGTTCTCATAGGCGAGCCGGGCGTGGGAAAGACGGCGATTGTGGAGGGGCTCGCGGAGAGCATTATCGAGGGGACGGCTCCTGAGGTTCTTTTGGGAAAGCGCGTTCTTACTTTGGACCTCGCTTCGATTATTGCGGGAACAAAGTACAGGGGCGAGTTTGAGGAAAGATTAAAGCGCATTATGCGGGAAATTATTACTACGGGGAACATTGTGCTTTTTATTGATGAGCTTCATACCCTCATAGGCGCGGGGGGCGCGGAGGGGGCCATTGACGCTTCAAATATGCTCAAGCCCGCGCTTTCGCGGGGTGAGCTGCAATGCATTGGAGCGACGACGCTCAACGAGTACAAAAAATACATAGAGCGGGACGCTGCCCTTGAGAGACGGTTTCAGACTATTTACGTTGATGAGCCTTCTGTGGAGGAAGCCATAGAAATTCTGCGGGGAATCAAGGACCGCTACGAGAAGCATCACAATGTTTCCTATACGCGCGAGGCCCTGGAGGCGGCGGCTTTTATGTCGCGGCGCTATATTACGGAGCGCTATCTGCCCGACAAGGCTATTGACCTTGTTGACGAGGCGGGGAGCCGCAAGAGGATAGAGAGTCATGTTCTGCCCCTTGAGGTGAACGAGCTTGAAAAAGAGATAGAGAAGCTCAATTCCGAAAAGACGGCTTTTGTTACGGCCCAGAACTACGAAAAGGCTGCATCTGTGCGCGATGCGGTGAAGCAGCTCAAAGCAAAAATTGATGAGATTAAGACGGAGTGGCGTCTTTCCATAAAGGCAGAGGAAAACAGTGTCGGCGCGGAGGATATTCAGCAGGTTATTTCCGATATGACGGGCATTCCTCTTGCGCGGCTTGCCCTGGATGAGTCCGAGAAGCTCCTGGGTATGGAGACTGCTTTGCACGAGAGGGTTATCGGGCAGAACGAGGCCATTGGTGTAATCGCTTCGGCCATACGCCGCTCGCGGGTGGGCTTGAGTTCGCCTTCGCGGCCCATGGGGTCTTTTATCTTTTTGGGGCCGACGGGGGTTGGAAAGTCGCTCCTTGCGAAGAGCCTCGCGGAGTATCTTTTCGGCAATACGGAAGCTATTGTGCGTATAGATATGTCGGACTACATGGAAAAACATACTGTGTCGCGGCTTGTGGGCGCGCCTCCCGGGTACATAGGCTATGAGGAGGGGGGGCTTCTCACGGAGAAAATCCGGCGCAGGCCCTACAGTGTTGTCCTCCTTGATGAAATCGAGAAGGCTCACCCGGATGTGTTTAACATTCTCCTTCAGGTGCTGGAGGAGGGGCAGCTTCAGGATAATCTGGAGCATACGGTTTCGTTCAGGAACACTGTGCTTATTATGACGTCCAACGCGGGGGCGCGGGAGATTTCGCGGGATTCGGCTGTGGGTTTTCAGTCGCAGGAGGGAATCATGGCCTACAACGAAATCAAGGCTTCCGCCCTGAACGAGCTCAAGAGGCTTTTCCGGCCTGAGTTTTTGAACCGCGTGGACGAGCTTGTTGTTTTTCACAGCCTGACCAGGCCCGAGCTTGCGGAAATCCTTGACATTCTTTTGGCTGAGGTGGGAGAGAGGCTTGCCGAGCGGGAGATAGGTTTTTCCGTAACGCGGACGGCAAAGGAATTTCTCCTTGAAAAGGGTTTTGAACCCAGGTACGGAGCGCGGCCCCTGCGCAGAATCATTCAGCAGGAAATTGAGGAGCCCCTTTCCATTGAACTTTTGCGCCATCGCTTTACCTCCGGCGACAAAATCATTGTATCCGTGCGCAGCGGAAAAACCTCCTTCCTGCGGGGCGCGGTGAAGGGCGGGAAAGAAGAAAAAGATTCGGCAGACCAGAGAGAGTTCATGGAGGCCGCCACTACGGCGAGGTAAGGAGAGCTTTTTCCCTGGTTTTACTTTTATGAAAATATGCAATGCCACTGCATATTTTCATAAAAAATTCATTGTAGTTTCCTCTCTTTTGTAGTACACTTTAGGCGATGTACCGTACACGAACCCTGGTAAAGACGCTCATTCGCGCCTCAAAGAATTTCCGCGCCGTTCTTGTTACGGGTATGCGGCAGGTGGGGAAAACCACTTTTCTTGAGAAATCCTCAGAAGCGAAAAGAGCATACGTTACGCTGGACAATCCCCTGGACGTAACGCTCGCAAAGGAGGAGCCTGAGTTCTTTTTTGAAACCCATCCGGCTCCCGTCCTGATTGACGAGGTACAGTACGCCCCTGAGCTTTTCCGGTACGTCAAAATGCTCGTTGACACATCAAAGAAAAAGGGCCTCGTCTGGATGACGGGCTCCCAACAGTACAACCTTATGGCGGGACTTACCGAAAGCCTTGCGGGCCGTGTCGCTGTTCTGGATTTACTGGGCTTTTCCCTGTATGAGAGAGAAGGCAAGGGTGCGATGCACAAGCCCTTTTTGCCCCCGAACAGGCCCGCCGGAGTGTTGAAAAAAAGAAGCCTCGCGGCTACCTATAAAATTATCTGGGAAGGCTCCTACCCTGAGGTTGCGGGCAGTTCCCGGGAAGAATGGTTTCTCTTTTACGATTCGTACCTCAGGACATATCTTGAACGGGACATACGGCAGCTCATCAACATTGAAAACGAGGCGGCTTTTCTCAAATTTCTTTCCTGCGCCGCGGCGCGCACGGCCCAGGAATTGAATCTCACGGATATGGCCCGGGATGCAGGTATAGCCCCCAATACCGCGAAGGCATGGCTTTCCCTTTTGGAAACATCGGGCATTGTATATCTCCTGCGGCCCTACCACAGGAATATCACGAAGCGGCTCACAAAGAGGCCGAAACTCTACTTTATGGACACGGGTTTGTGCGCGTACCTTACGCGCTGGACCAGCCCCGAAACTTTGGAAGCCGGAGCCATGAGCGGAGCTTTTTTTGAAACCTTCGTTGTTCAGGAAATTCTTAAATCCTACTGCCACAACGGACGAAGACCGGCTCTGTACTACTACAGGGATTCAAACAAAGTGGAGATTGACCTTCTCCTTGAGGAAGACGGTGTTTTTTATCCTGTTGAAATAAAAAAGACTTCAAATCCCGCGAAGAGCGACATCAAGGCTTTTAAGGCCTTCGCCGCGTTTGAAAAAACAGGCTGCGGAAGCCTCATCTGCCTTACGGACAAGGCGCGGCCCCTTGAGGCGGGGGTAAACGCCATTTCCCTGTGGGATATGTAATCCTTAAAAGCCTCTACTGGGCAAAAACATCGGCAAGGTTTATAGCGAGGCCGGGTAGAATGCCGGCCTCAAGGGGCTTCTCCGCCGTATGCCGGAAAAGGCGGCAGCCCTCGCCTTCGAATATATAAACGAATACAGTTTTCGTGGCTCCGTCCACAACCCAGTATTCGCGCACGCCCGCGCTCATGTACAGATTCACCTTGCGGAACATTTCAAGGTTGGAGTTTGAGGGCGAAAGAATCTCTATAACCATGTCCGGCGCTCCCCGGCAGCCTTCCTCGCCCAGTTTTGACTGTTCGCAGATGACCGACAAATCCGGCTGCACAACAGTATCGTCGCTTTCGTCCTCCTCGTAAAAGAGGCGCACGTCGTAGGGAGCGACTCTCAGCTTGCAGGGTTTTCCGCGCAGAAAATTCGCAAACTGCCGCGACAGCTCCAGGCTGATGGCTTGATGCTGGTCATTCGGCGCCGACATCATGTGGGGCTCGCCTTCGATGAGTTCGTATCTCTCGCCCTCATCGAGCTGCCACTGTTTGTACTCCGTGTAGGTATAATGCTCTTCAGGGATGCGCGCCAGGTCCGCCATGTTCTCAAAGCCTCCAGGGTATGAGTATAGGGTTTCCGGAGGAGATTTTCAAGGCACAGTCATGAAGAATTTGGGCGCATTTTTTGATTTTGCGCCTCCAGCGCAAAATCAAAAAACCGGGCT
>JAITGB010000107.1 GCA_031280945.1 Spirochaetales bacterium | reverse complement strand
GGCACCACAGTATTCACAAGGGCGTCAAAATGCGCCGTGTTGCGAAAAAACCTCGTGAGGTTCGTCGTTACAGCGTCCAGAAGCCCGTTGAGCTCACCCTCGTTTTTTGTGATAAGCTCGTAATACTCCGCCGCCGTTACAACATCCGCCAGTTTGACCCTCTCGCGCAGCCGGCTCTCCAGAATAGTCCTGTTGGTCTCGGTAAAAGTTATACCGCTCGCCTGGTAAATAAGAGCGCGAAATTTCTCAAAATCAGCGTTATTCAAAAAGTCCGACATTACGTTCAGTGTACCCTTTCCGCGCCGGAGTGTCAAGAATATTCAAAAAAAGCCTTCGCTCTGTGAAGTGGGGGGGCAAGGCCCCCTGAGCCGGAGCCATTGGTCTCCGGCTACCCATTGGCTCCGCCCCGTAGCGCCCCGGCTTGCACCCCCGGCCCGCGCGGAGCGCGGGGCATTGCGTAGCCCGTCCGCCGCGCTTCGCGCGGTGGACGCCGCGCCGCTTTGCGGCGCGGGGGTTTCCGTCTCCCGCCCCGGCTCCGCCGGGGCGGGGCGGGTTATAGGCCCGGGGGCCTTTGGCGCGCAAGGGACTGGTCGCAATCCTTACGGATTGCTGCTCGTCCATGCAGCCTGGATAGAAGCGGAAAGCCCGCAGAAAGCGCATCGGCGCTTTCGAGGACTTGCAGCGGATAGCCCCCTCAAAAACGCGATTAGGGCCACAGCCACGTAGCGCTGGTATGACGCACTTAGCCTGATTTTGCGTATAGTTTCAAGCCGCGTTTTATCGGGCTCGCAAATTTCCCTTCGGGAAATTTGCTTGGGATGCGCCCAAATTCTTCAAATTGTTGACATTGCTTTGATTTCCCCTTTCGTGAATTTTCGAGAAACCTATATGCAAGAGGCCCTACCCTTTAGGAAAATCACTGTTGAATTTCATCGCTGCCTGCGCTAATATAAAATATCCTTTTAGCGGAGGCGGTAGTGTGTCCATAAAAGTAAAGGTACTTCTCATTGTCGCTTCCATCGTCATACTCATTACCGCTTCCAGTATGTCCCTAAGCCTGTACTTTAACCGCCTGCACATGATTGAAACCATCAAGGACGATATGGAGCTTGTCAGCGCCATATCAGGAAGGCTCGTCTCCACGAACCTCCGGCTCCTGCGCGCCGAAGCCGACGTTGTAGCCGCCAATGTTCTTGCGGTAAGCGCCGATTCTCTGCGGGGCGGGGACGAGGGGGCTCTCTCGCTGGCCCTGCTGGAACAGCTCAGGCGGCACAACTATCTGTCGCTCGCTGTGCTGAGCCCGCGGGGTGTCGTACTCTCCCTGGGAAGAAACGCCCCGGGACATGAGTTCGCCCAGAGCCGCTACGCGAAAAGAGCTTTTACCGGAGAGCGGGTCATAACATCAACGGAAAAAACCGAGAGCGGCCTTATTATAAGGATATGCGTTCCCATGGGCGCGCGGATTCTCGTGGCGACCCTGCCGGGGAATTTTTTCTCCGTAATCGCTTCGGATTTCAGAATCTGGCTAAGCGGGCATATTTTTATCATTGACAATGAGGGCGTCGTCATCGCCAACATAGACCCCCGCCATGTTCTGGACCGCCAGAGTCTTACGGAAATCGCCGCGGAATCAGGCGACCAGCACATGGAAACTTTCTACAAAACAATGCAGAAGGGAAAATCAGGCTCAGGCGTTTACACCTACGACGGAGTTCCCCGCGTATGCGCCTACACCCCTATCGGTGGCTCGGACGGCTGGTTCGTCGCGGCGGCGGCTCCCATAGAAGAAAGCCCTGCCGCCCGCACAAGCTATATTCTCCTCCTCGCCTCAGCCGCTTTTCTGGGCCTCGGCCTCATCTGTGCTGTTTTCACGGCCAACATAATTGCCGCCCCCTTCAACAAAATACGGGAGCAGAACCAGCGCCTTGAGGAACTGAAAGAAACAGCCGAAAACGCAAGCCGCGCAAAGGGGGACTTTCTCTCCAACATGAGCCACGAAATGAGGACGCCCATGAACGCCATTATCGGCATGACGTCCATTGCAAAAACCGCTGCCTCCGTGGAACGCAAAGACTACTGCCTCGCCAAAATCGAAGAAGCCTCAACCCACCTCCTGGGCGTTATCAACGATATTCTCGATATGTCCAAAATCGAAGCGAACAAACTGGAACTTTCCTTCGCTGATTTTAACTTTGAGAAAATGCTGCAAAAAGTCGCGGGCGTTATTACCTTCCGCGTTGAAGAGAAAAACCAGAGTTTTCAGGTACACATCGACAAAAACATTCCCCGTGTGCTCCTGGGCGATGACCAGCGCCTTGCCCAGGTCATCGCCAACCTTCTCTCCAACGCCGTGAAGTTTACCCCCGAGGGCGGTTCCATCACCCTTGACGCTGCCCTTGTCTCGGAAATTGGCCACGAACATGACGGCAGCCGAAGCGCTGCGGATACAGCAGCCAGAGACGGCGAGGACCTGCGCGAATACGAGCTTCGCATAACAGTAACCGACACGGGCATAGGCATCAGCCCCGAACAGCAGTCCCGCCTGTTTAGCTCCTTTACGCAGGCCGAATCCGGCATTTCGCGCAAGTACGGCGGCACGGGCCTGGGCCTTGCAATCTCAAAACGCATAGCCGAAATGATGGGAGGCGGCATCACAATCGAATCGGAAGAAGGCAAAGGTTCCTCCTTTATCGTTGCCGTGCGCATGAAACGCGGCACAGGCGAAGACGCCCCCCACGCCGCCAGAAACTGGAAAAATATCAGCGCCCTTGTTGTTGACGACGAAGAAGCTGTGCGTGAATACTTTGAAGACATAGCCCAGAGACTTGGGTTCGCCTGCGAGACTGCCCGCAGCGCGGAGGAAGCCCTCCGCCGCGTGGGAGACAAGGGCGGCTACAGCATTTACTTTGTAGACTGGAAAATGCCCCGCATGAACGGCATAGAACTCACCCGCGAACTTCGCGGCAACGACATGGCGAAAGACACTCCCGTTATCCTGATGTCCGCCATAGAGTACAGCGCCATAGAAAAAGACGCCCGCGAGGCCGGAGTTACCAAATTCCTCCCCAAACCCATCTTCCCCTCCTCCATTGCCGACTGCATCGCCGAGTGCCTCGGCATGGAACAGGCCGCCGTACGCGAAACGTCCGCCGAAGAAGAAATCGGCTGTTTTGAAGGACACAGCATACTCCTCGCCGAAGACGTCAAAATCAACCAGGAAATCGTCCTCGCTCTGCTCGAAGCCACCCGCATCACAATAGAATGCGCGGACAACGGCAGAGAAGCCCTGAAAAAATTCGCCGAAAATCCCGGCAAGTACGAGATGATTTTCATGGACGTACAAATGCCCGAAATGGACGGCTACGAAGCCACGCGCCGCATCAGGGCCCTGGGTACGCCCCAGGCCGCGGACATCCCCATAGTTGCAATGACCGCCAACGTCTTCCGCGAAGACATAGAAAAATGCCTCGCCGCCGGCATGAACGACCACGTTGGCAAACCCATAGACATCGAAGACGTCATCGAAAAACTCAAACGCTACCTCAACGCAGCGTAAGTTTTGCCGTTTCGTTCATTTGGGCGCACTTTTTGCCGCTGTGCGGCAAAAAACCGGGCTATCCGCTCCAATCCTTGCGGATTTTGCTTTGCAAAATCCGCAAGGATTTCCGCTTCTATCCAGGCTGCATGGGCGAGCAGCAAGTCCGAAGGACTTGCGACCAGCCCCTTGCGCGGACGGGGGCTCCGCCCCCGAAACTCCCGCCGGGGAGGCCGAAAGTCCTCCCTCACACACACAAAAAAAGTTATATGCGCTGGCCCTGATATTGCAAAACTGTTTTCAAATCTTTACAGTGAGAGACGTATGGAAGCTATCGTCATTCTCGCGGGGGGGGCCGGAACGCGGCTGTGGCCCGCATCAACGAGTGAAACTCCCAAACAGTTCCTGTCGTTTGAGGGTGATATGTCTCTTTTAAGGCTTACGGCGGAGAGGGGCCTCGCGGTAAATCCCGATGCGCAGATTGTGGTTGTTACGCACAGGGATTATATAGGGGCCACAGTAAACTCCTTGCAAGACCTCGCCGCGGGAGGGGCGAAAATTACAGTCCTCCCCGAACCCGAAGGCCGCAATACCGCGCCTGCTATTGTGTTTGCGGCTCTGTACCTGGAAAAACGCCTTCCCGAAACAGCGCGGCTTCTTGTTCTTTCGGCTGACCACCTCATACGGCCCGTAGAGGCTTTTGTTTCCTGCGTTACTCAGGCGGCGGAACTGGGCGGGCTTGGTTATATTGCTATTTTCGGTATTCCGCCCCAGAACGCAAACACGGGCTACGGCTATATAGAAGCAGGCGAAGCCCTTGCGCCGGGGTTTCGGGTAAAGTCTTTCCGCGAAAAGCCTTCACCGGATTTGGCGGCCCGGTATGTTGCGGACGGAGGCTATTACTGGAATTCGGGTATGTTCCTCTTTTCCCTAAAAACCCTGAATGAGGAATTTTCATCTCACGCTCCCCAGATATACTCTCCTTTTCGCCGCATACGGGAAGCGGTTTCGCGCGAGGAGGGCCGCACTGTTTCGGGGGTGCATATCTGGGGCGAAGGAGAAGAAATCGTTTCTGTCTATAAAGAGCTTCCCTCCATTTCGGTTGACTATGCGGTTATGGAAAAATCCGCCAAGGCTGCCATGGTCCGCTCGGAGTTTGAATGGAATGATGTGGGAAGCTGGGATGAGGCCTCCCGTTTGTATCCTTCACAGGCTCCGGCTCTTTTTGTATCCGAAACGGGCGGAGCCCCGGCGGGCGGGAACTGGGTTTTTTCGGATATTCCTGTCGCCCTGTGCGGCGTAGAGGACCTTATTGTAGTTATAAAAGCGGGCCGCGCCCTTGTTCTAAAAAAAGGTTCCTCCCAGCTTGTACGGGAAGCGGCCCAGGTGCTGGGAAAGCGGTCGTGAAGGCCGCGCGGAGCATCGTCTTGTGCGCCCTTGTTCTTTTCGGGAGAAACGCGGAGCCCGCGCTGGGACAGGAAACCCGGTCTGTTCCCAAAACCGAAGCCGGAGCCGAAGACAGAGAAGGCCAGCTTAGTGCGCGGGAATGGATTGCGGGCTATTCCTCTCTTTTGGGCATGGGCCTGCCCGAAGCCTTTGAAGCCTTCGGCGTTCCCCGGCAGGTTGCGGTCATGCGGGGGGAAGAGGCCTGGCAGGACGACGTTGTTTTTTTGTACGATAACGCCCTGTCCCTGTTCTGGTACAGGGACAGGGTTTGGCAAATTCGTTTTGGCCCAGACTTTCGGGGAAATTTTTCGCGCTTCATTATGGGCTCTTCGCGGGAGGAAGTTGTTTCCGCCCTGGGGCAGCCCCTGCACAAGGAGGAAAACAGCTTCCTCTATCAGTTTGCCGGACCGGGTTATCCGCTGCGGCTCCGCCTCTTTTTCGGGGATGCGGGCCTCGAAGACGTGTATATGTACAGAGGCGACTTCTGATGATTTTCCTCGTTTTGAGCGGCCCTTCACTTGAGGAGAATCTGAAAACATTAAACCAGTGCAGGAACCACATTGACGGCGCGGAGCTTCGCGCCGATTTTCTTGATAACCCCTTCGCGGAAGACATAGCCGGATTCTTCCGCCGCCTTCCGGGGCTTCCCCTGATTCTTACGCTGAGACGGCCCCGGGACGGCGGAAGGCTCGCCTTGCCCGAAGATGAACGGGAGAGACTTTTTCTGCGCTGTATCAATGCGGGGGATTTCCGCTACGTTGATATTGAGGAAGACGCACATCTTCCCGCTGTAGAGGCCCGCGCCCGCGAAAAAGGGGCACAAATTATCCGTTCCTTTCACGATTTTGAGGGCGTGCCCGAGGATTTGGCCGCTCGCGTAAGGAGCCTTGCGCGTCAGGAAGGGGATATTCCCAAAGCCGCGGTTATGCCCAAGTCCTGCCGCGGCCTTGAACGCATTATCGATGCGGCCCGCGAGCTATCAGGCTTTAAAAAAATTCTTCTCGGCATGGGTGAGTACGGCTTTGCAACGCGGGCTCTTGCCGCGAAGCTCGGCTCATACCTTACCTTTGCATCCTCCGGCGAAGAAGAGCCCGCACCGGGCCTTGTCTCTGCAAAGACCCTTGATGAGGTATACCGCTGCCGGAAGCAGGGGCCGGAAACGCGGGTCTTCGGCATTATTGGCCGGCCCATTCTGCACAGCCGCTCGCCGCATATTCATAACGCAGCTTACGCGCGGCTTAGGATAGACGCGGTGTACGTTCCCTTTCACATTGACAGCGTTCAAAGTTTTCTGCCCGTTATGAAAAAACTCGGCGTCCGCGGACTTTCGGTAACTTCCCCCTTTAAGGAAGACATCATGCCTTTTTGTTCTCATCTGGAAGATGCGGCAAAAATTATCGGAGCCTGCAATACAGTGGTTTCCGGTGATGAGGGCCTTTGGGGGTACAATACGGACGCCGAAGGTTTTCTCGCGCCCCTTGTGGAGCGTTTTCCCGGAGGGCTTTCAGGGTTAAACGCCGCGGTTATAGGCGCCGGAGGAGCAGCTCGTTCTGCCGTGTACGCTCTTATGAGCTCCGGCTCTAATGTTCTTGTCTTAAACCGCACAAAGGCCCGCGCGGAGAAACTTGCCAAAGACATGGCTCTATCTTTTGGGGAAGGCCAAAAGAGCGTCCTCTATGCGGGCCTTGACAGGGAAGGGTTTCTCCTTCTTGATGACTACAGGGGCCTCATTGTCAACGCAACGACACTGGGGATGCACCCGCACGAGGACGAAGACCCCCTTGCGGGCCATGATTTTCGGGGCGATGAAACTCTCTACGATATGGTCTACAGTCCCCGCGAAACGCTTTTTCTAAAAAGGGCGGCGCTGAAGGGGTGCTCCCGTGTGTACGGTGAAGAAATGCTCCTCGCGCAGGCTCATCGTCAGTTCTTTCTCCATACAGGAGAGAGTTTACATACAGTACCCGCCCACGGGGCGCACGGAGGAAAAACATGAAAGCTTTGGTAAAAACAGCCCGCGGCCCGGGAAATCTGGAAGTGAGGGATATGCCCGAACCTGTCTGCGGAGAGAGGGACGTTAAAATCGAAATCGCCGCCTGCGGAATTTGCGGAACCGACATTCACATTATGAAGGACGAGTTCCCCTCCGACCCTCCAGTGATTATCGGGCACGAGTTTTCCGGCATAGTTACGCAAACCGGGCCAAAAGTTACGCGCTTTAAGCCAGGGGACAGGGTAAGCGCGGAAAACGTATGTATTCACTGCGATGAGTGTTATATGTGCGAGAGCGGGCACTACGCCATCTGCGTAAAAAGAGGCGCGCAGGGACTGAATATCAACGGAGCCTTTACGAAGTACATTGTCTGTAACGAGGTCAACGTGTACCGCATACCGGATAGAGCTTCCCTTGAGGAGGCTGCCCTGTGCGAACCCATGGTCTGCGCTGTTCACGCGGTTTTGGACCAAACAAAGGTGGGCGCGGGAGAGCTTGTTATTGTAGCGGGGCCAGGGGCCATGGGGCTGATTGCGGCCCAGGCTGCCCGCGCCGAAGGGGGCAGGGTCATTCTGACAGGAACAACAGCCGATGAGGAACGTTTTGCCGTAGCGCGGCAGCTTGGTATTGAAACGACCGTGGATATTTTGAAGGAAGACATAGAAAAGGTAACGCAAAAAATGTCCGGCGGGGACGGGGCCGATGTTTTTATTGAATGTTCCGGGGCCGCGGCGGCTGTTGATTCGGGTATTCGCCTTTTGAAAAAACGCGGGCGTTTTACGCAAGTTGGACTTTTCGGGAAAAACGTGTCCGTGGGCCTTGATGCCCTTGTTGTCAAGGAAATTGTTATGCGGGGTTCCATGTCGCATACGCGCAACGCCTGGAAGAAGAGCCTTGCCCTTGTGGAAGAAGGCAAAATCAAACTCGCGCCCCTTGTTACCTCGGTGTACTCTCTTGACGACTGGAAAAAAGCCTTTGATGATTTCGAGGAGCGAAGGGGAATAAAAACCCTTATACGGCCTTAAGTGATGTGTTGTGTGTATGGTGGGGGGCAAGCCCACTGTCAACAACTTAACAGGAGATGAGCGGGATATTTTCTTATTGCGCAATGGGCTGGTCGCAATTTTGCAAGAGCAAAATTGACGCCCGCCCATTGGCCGCGCAAGGGATAGAAGCGGAAATCCTTGCGGATTTTGCAAAGCAAAATCCGCTGGATTGGAGCGGATAGCCCGGTTTTTTACGGCCTGTGGCCGTAAAAAATGCGCCCACTTTCTTAAGTTGTTGACAGTGGCCCGTAACCCCGCCCGCAGCCTTACACAAGAACCACATACAACGCCGTTCCCGCCGCTATCGCAAGAAGGGAATTTTTCGCCGCAAGGTACAGAAGAATAACCACCGCAAGGGACACAGCTTCCGGCGCGCCGTAGGGCGGAGAGGAAAAGCTCACATCTTTTAGGCAGTAGACAATAAGCATACCAATTACCGCGCAGGGAAGACTCCCGCCCAGTTCCACCACAAAAGCGGGAAGCCCCCTGCGCGCCGGAAAAAGCATAAAGGGCAGAGCGCGGGTGAGAAAAGTGCACAGGGCCATAATTCCAATGAGAATCACCGCCTCCGTGGAAGAAAGGTTCACGCTTTTTCCCCCCGTGCGGAAAAAAACCGCGCGAGGGTCAAAACAAGAAGAATAAGACCCATGGCCGGAATAATAAACCACTGCGCGCCGAAGACACAGCGGCAGACAATCCCCGCGCCCACACCCAGAAGAGCAGGTTTTCTTCCCGCCCCCCGCTCCCACTGCTTGAGAAAAATAACCGTAAAAAGGGCCGTCATAACAAAATCAAGACCCTTGAGTTTCATCTCAACAGCCGCGCCCGCAAAAAAACCCGCAAGAGAACCCGTTATCCAGTAGAAATGATTCAGGGCCGCTATGCAAAAATAGAAACTGTTTTTCTCCGCGCCCACAGGAGGCTTTACCGAACAGAGAAGGGAAAACGTCTCGTCCGTAAGAGAGAAAATCATATAGGCCCTTTCTTTTCCCATCCCCCCAAATTCCCCAAGAAGCGGCAAACCGTAAAAAATATGCCGCGCGTTTACCATAAGAGCGATGAGCACAGCCTCAACAGGCCGGAAACCTCCCGCAAGAATCCCCACAGCGACAAACTGCAAAGAGCCCGCATAGATAAAAAGACTCATCCCCAAAACCCAAAAAACGCCCCAGCCCCGCGACTGCAAAAGCATACCAAAGGCCGCGCCCATAAAAATGTAGCCCGCTAAAACAGGAAGGGTAAAGGGAAACGCCGCCTTAAGGGCAGCAAGATTTTTGTTCATGTACGCGAAGAGCGCCGCGAAGAACTCAAGCCCGGAATCTCACAAAGCCGCCTAAGCGCGCTCCACTTTGTTCCGGCCCCTGTTTTTGGCAGCGTACAGAGCCTTGTCCGCCCGCTCCTTTATGGCGAGGATAGGGTCGTCCGCCAGGGCCTCAGTGATACCACAGGAGAAAGTAACGCAAAAATCGTGCCGGGCCTCCTTGTGATGAATGCCGGCAAAACTCTCGCGGATTTCGTTCATCAGGATTTCGCAGGCATCTATGTCCGTATTAAAGAGGATAACGCCGAACTCCTCCCCCCCGTAGCGGCCCACAGTATCGGTTTTGCGCAGACGCTCAAGAAGATGCTGCGTCAAGGCTTTGAGAACCCTGTCGCCCGTTAAGTGCCCGTAGCGGTCGTTTACCTTCTTGAAGTGGTCAATATCTATCATCGCGTAGCAGGTACGCGAACCGATGCGCCGCGAACGGCTCAAATCGTCAACAAGACGCTTTTCAAGCTGGGAATGATTATAAAGACCCGTCAGGGAATCGCGCTCCATATAGTAGCGCAGGCGCCGGCTGCGCTCCACCCGCATCGTAAGGGAAGAAATAAGATGCTCCACCCGCACAGGTTTTTGCAGAAAATCATCGGCCCCGTGCCGCAAGGCCTCAAGCCGCCTCTCAAATTCCTCCTCCACGGAGAAAAAAACCAGCGGGATGCCCACAAAAGCCTCCTGCTGGCGGATGAGGGTTGCAAGCTCAAGGCCCGAACAGCCCGCCATATAGGGGTCCATCAGGATAAGGTCGGGCTTCGATTCGATTAAAGTACCAATAACGTGCCGGGGCTCTATTGCGACCGAAGTAATCATCCCCGCCCTTTGCAGGCACATAGCGTAAAAGGACAACTCCTCCGGGTCCGTACTCACAATGAGAATATGACAGGGCTCCTGCTCCGTGTTGGAAAAAAGCGAATGAACCCTGTCCATCACGCGGGGAATATCAACAGGAGCCGTAATAAAAGCGCTTCCGCAGTTTCGCACCGCGAAAATCCGGGTATCGAAATCGTCCCACTCGCAGAAATACATAACGCGGCAGCGCGCCGCGTAGTCGCCCGTACACAGCCGCCTGAGCCGCTTCTGGCTCTCCTCCTCCTCCTGAAAACTCCCCGCGTCCAGCACAAAAATAACGCACTGCCCCTGCCGGAGAAACTCCTCCGCCTCGTCTATGCACTGAATATTGGCGATACGATAGCCAAAAGCGTCCAGGTGCGCCGACTCATCATGGAAGAAAAACTCACTCTTGTAAAAACACAAACAGGGAGAATCATCCTCCAGCCGCGCGGCAAGATTCCGGGGCGAAGCCTCCGCAACCACCTCAAGCTCAAGAGGAACCTCGCGGGCAAAATCGCGCCGCGCAGCCTCGCAAATTTCCGTAAAATGAACAGCCATATCCATAAGCCGCGCAAGGCTCTCAGGTAGCCTCTCGCCCTCCGCCAGGATAAGCTCTATCGCCCGCGCGCCCCGCGAAACCTCAGGAAAACCGAAAGTCGCCGCGCTTCCCGCGAGCTTGTGAAACTCATCGCGGCACTTCTCCCAAAACTCGGAATCCTCCCTCACGTGGGAAAGCTCCGGCTCCGAGAAAAGAGCCGCAATCCGCTCAAGTTTTTTCGGCAGAGAATCCAGAAACTGAACGCGAATCTCCTGCTCGTTTTGTGAAAAATCCCTGTCCATAGTCTCCTGAGGGCCGGCCCC
>JAITGB010000022.1 GCA_031280945.1 Spirochaetales bacterium | reverse complement strand
ATTCATCTTGTTACACCCCTCTTTGATATTGACCACCAAATTCTTTTTGAAATCGCGGAATACGAAAGAGAACACGGGGAGGAAGGCAGGCTCTACACGGTAAAAAACAGCTACGAGGCGGCCCGCGCTGCCATGTACGAATTCGGCGACAGGCTTAAAAGTTACTCTGGCTCGTATGAGGAGCTTGACCTCATTCTCAAGGCTCACGAAGAAGTGATGCTCAATTTACGGAAAACCCTCATCACCCGCGAGGTGTCCGCGGACGACATCATGTACATAAGCTACGCCATGCCGCGCGTTCTTCTCTTCGGGGAGGAACGCTACACCCTCGTTGATACCTTAAACCCCGGTTCCGCCGAATCCCTGGAGGCTCACCAGTTTGAGTTTGTAAGCGCCTCTCACCCTTCGACTTCCAACGAGGCGTTTTTCTACCCGGACGGAAACCTCGTTCACGACACGGTAAAACGCTGGATTGGCGGAGGGGTGCGCTTCCGCCTGCGAAACATTATCAAGGGCCGCAAAATGCTCATTGTACGGAGAACCGACATTCATCAGGGCGATTACACGGTTGAGGTAACTCTTGACAGCGCAAGCCCCCGTATTCTTGCGGTTGACGGCGCTGACACCCGCAAGAGGTGGCGCAATCTTTTTGTTTCCTTTGAGGAGGGAGAGGTGCGGGAAAACTCTTCCCTTGTGAGTTTTTCTCTTGGAGAGAAAGGGCGCGATAACTCGGCGACTGTGTGGGTCTATCAAATTTTGTAGGAGGCAGTCTGTGAGATTCAAATACTGTAAGGAAGGCCACGCCATGGACCCTTCGTGGAAGCTCTGTCCTGTGTGCATTGCGCCCCTCAAGGGCTGGCTCGTGAGGCTGGGAGAAAAGCATACAGGCGAGGTGTACACGATTCACGAGGGAAAGTCCTTTATTGGTTCGGGCGCGGAATGCGAAATCCGCATACTGGGCGGGAATCTTGCGCGCCAGCACGCTTTTCTTGTTGTTTCGGATATATGCAGCATTGTTGATATGGGAAACGGCGAGCCTCTTAAAATCAACAATGCTGTTTTGGTCAAGAGCGCTCTCATTGATGGAGATGTTCTTCTTTTGGGGGACTTTAGTTTCAAAATAAAACTGCTCTAGGGGGGAGGTATGGGGAGGATTGTACGCGGTGTGAAGATGTTACGCGGCGTTTTTCCGGTTCGCCCGGGGCGAACCGGAAAAACGGGAATGTATTTGCGGGCGGAGGGAAGACCTTTGGCTGCGCAAGGGATTGGAGGGGTGCGAAGCAGCCACGGCGCGGCAGCGCCGGGGCCGAAGCCCCGCAAAGCCCGGTTTTTGCGGAGCAAAAATGCGCCCAAAAAATTCTTTCGGCTTGTATGCGCGTTTGTTCTTTTTTTCGTTTCGGCGCGGGGATTTTCGCAGGATTCGCGCTCGCCGCTTACTGTGAGAATCGACCAGATTATTTCAGGGGATTTTCCTGATGTGAGGGCCTACGCGGTTGTGGAGGACGCGCGGGGGGAGGTGGTGGCGGGGCTGTCGCCGGGTTTGTTCGGTTTTCGTGTGGATTCGCTGGAGGAGGTTTCGCGGGCTTCGATTACGCCTTTTTCGCTACGCGAGGAGGGGGTTGATTATTCGGTTCTTGTGTCCGCGGGGGGCGTTATGGAGGGGGAGCCGCTTGATTTTCAGAAGACGGCGCTTTTTCAGTTTATGGGGGGCATGAGGGAGGCGGACAGGTTCTCGCTTTATACGATTGGGGAGGAGGCGGCGCCTGTTTTTGAGGAGATGCCTGCGGCGGGGGTTGACCCGGCCCGTATCAATTCTCTTGCGGCGGACCGTTCGCAGCCCCGGCTCTACGATTCGCTTATTGGGGTTCTGCGCAGGGCTCCGCGCAGGGGTACAGAGCGCAAGGCGGTGATTGTGATTTCCGATGGCCGCGACCAGGGGAGCCGTTTTACGCGGGAGCAGCTTGGGGCTGTTCTTGCGGAGGCGGGTGTTCCTGTGTACGCGATTGGCATCAGGGTTCTGGGTACGCAGAGTTTGAGTAATTTGAACGAGATTGCGGATTTAACGGGGGGCAGTTACATCTACGCGCGGAATCTGGGGGATATTCCGGCGAGCCTGAAGCGTATACACCAGAGGATTATGCAGAGTTACGTTATCGACCTTCGCGTGCGGAGCGTTCGGGCGGACGGGCTTACGCACACTTTGGAGCTTACCATCGATGAGAGGGATGCCTACGGCAAGGGGGCGAAAACTTTTACTGCTGTGATTGTTCCTGTTCCGGCGTGGGTAAAGTGGGCGGTTTTGGCGGCGGGGGTTCTTCTTGTCATTGCGCTTGTTCTTCTCCATGTGATTCTGCGGATACGAAAGAGGCGGAGGCTGGGCATAACGAGGAGGAGATGTCCTGACTGCGGGCGGCGCATGAAGGATTCGTGGGATTTTTGTCCTTTCTGTAAGTATTTGGGCTGCGGCAAGAAGAAAAAGAGGCGGGAGAAAAAAGGCGATGCGTGAGTTTTCCGTGCCGGGCGTTTATGTGGAGCGCGGGGGGTATTCTGAGAGTCCTTTGAGGCTTGACGGGAGCTGCCTTGCGGGTTTTGTGGGCATTGCGGAAAGGGGGCCTCTTCATGCGCCTGTTTTTGTAAAAAGTTTCGATGAGTACAGGGGGGTTTTCGGGGGGTTTACCTCGGCGGGGGTTCTTCCTTTTTCGGTGTACGCTTTCTTTCAATGCGGGGGGCGGGTTTGCGCTGTTGTGCGCGCGGCGAACGAGAAATACGCCCGTCCTGCTTCGCTGCGCGCGGAATGTTCGGGGGGAGGGGAGCTTGTGTTTGAGGCGTCTTCCTGCGGTTCGTGGGGCAATTATATTTCCGCGCGGCTGTGGAACGAGAAAGACTTGGGGGGAGGCGAGTCTTTTTCGCTGATTTTGGCGTGCGGGCGGAAAATCGAGACTTTTCTTCATCTTTCGTTACGGCCGGCTTCTACGCGGTACTTTGAGTCGTACATAAACGAGCGTTCTACTTTGTGCAGGGTGCGGCAGGAGGGGGCGGGGGGGCTTCCGAAGCCTGCTTTCCGTCTTGCTGCCGCCGGGGGCAGGGACGGGCTCGCGGAGATGTCTTCGGGGGATTTTACGGGTTCCTATACGGGGCCGGGGCAGTACCGGGGTCTTGGGGCTTTTGAGGGTCTTGAGGATGTTTCCCTCATTGCGGCTCCGGATGCTCACTGGTTTCTTGAGACGGGTTCGTCTTCGCGGGAGGAAAACGAGGAGGCTTTTTTCCGCGTACAGGCGGCGCTTGTTACGCAGGCGGAGCGTTTTTCGGGCCGTTTTGCTGTTCTTGATATGCCGGGGGGAAGGGATGTTTCCGCAGCCCTTGCGTGGGCGCGGAGGTTCGATTCGGCGTACGCGGCTTTGTACTATCCTGCCATAGACCTTATAGACCCCCTTGACCCTTCCGGGGTCAAGACCCTTGCGGTGCCGCCTTCCGGGGCTGTGTGCGGCTGTATTGCGCGCACGGACGCGGAGAGGGGAATTTTTTGCGCTCCGGCGAACATTCTCCTTCAGGGCGCGGCGGGGGCTTCTGCGCGTCCTACGGAGGCGGAGTACGAGCTTTTATATGCGCGGGGGGTGAACCTTTTAAAATACTTTCCCGGTGCGGGTATCAAGATTTGGGGGGCGCGGACTCTTTCTTCCAGCGCGGAGTGGAAGTATATCAATGTGCGCAGGGCTTTTTCGCGCATCTCGTCTGTCCTAAAAAAGGGGACGCTCTGGGCTGTTTTTGAACCGAACACGCGCGAGCTGCGTAAGCGCGTTGTGCGGCAGGTTTCGGGGTTTCTCCTTGACTTGTGGATGAAGGGTTTCCTCGCGGGGGCTTCCCCGGAGGAGGCTTTTTACGTCCGCTGTGATGAGGAGCTTAATCCGCCGGAAAAAAGCGGGGCGGGTTTTCTCACTTTTGAGGCGGGCGTTGCCATAAGCCGTCCTCTTGAGTTTTTTAAGGTGTGCATTACCGCCGAAAAAGACGGCGGGGGCGTTTATATCACGGAAGAATGAATAAAGGAGGCTGGTATGGCGAATGAGAGGCGGATTACCCCGTATCTTTTTACCGTGGAAATTGACGGTATAGAGGCGGCCCGCTTTCAAAACTGCGAGGGGCTGGAGGCGGAGACTACGGTCATTGAGGTTGAGGAGGGGGGTCTTAATTCCGCCAGCCACAAATTCTACGGGGCGGGGCGTTACCCCAATCTGATTCTGGAGAAGGGCGTTACGGAGAACGAGACGCTTTTTACCTGGTACAAGGAGACGGTTCTCGAAGACAAGCGCACGGAAAGAAAAAACGGTTCCGTTATTCTCCGGGACGCGGCAAACAGCGAGGTGAAACGCTGGAATTTTTTCCGCGGCTTTCCCTGCCGATGGTCCGGGCCCCGGCTTGAAGCCGGGGCCGGGGGCGGCGTTGCGATTGAAAGGCTTGAAATAGCCCATGAGGGTCTTATACCGGACGGAAATTAAGCGTAAAGCGCTAAAAGGAGGGTGATATGTCTCTTGAAAAAGCTGTTATTTCCAATCTCGATACGGGCGAGGAGATTCCTGTTCTGTTTAATCCCAAAGAGTACGTTATCGAAAAGAAAACGCCGTGGAGCGAAATGAATGTCTTTGGCCTTGACTCGCCGCCTGTTCAGTTTACCCTGGGTGAGCGCAGGCGGCTTGGCATGGAGCTTTTCTTTGATACTTCGGAAGAAAAAACCGATGTACGCGAACACACGGCAAAAATCGAAAACCTCATGCTGGTAAACGCGCAGGAACACCGGCCTCCCCTCCTGCGTTTTTCCTGGGGTTCCCTCTGTTTCGACTGCGTTCTCGAAGACCTTACCCAGAGGTTTACTTTTTTTCGCGGGGACGGCGTGCCTCTGCGGGCTGTTCTGCGGGCTGTGTTTAAGGAGTACGCGAGCGCGAGTACACAACTTTCCTCTACGCGCCGCGAGTCCGCTGACCATACGAAAAAACTTGCCTTAAGGGAAGGCGAGAGCCTCTCTTCCCTTGCGGCGCGGGAGTACAACGACCCCGCAAAGTGGCGCGTCATCGCGGAGGCCAACGGCATCGATGACCCGGAAAACGTGCGGCCCGGGCAGCTTGTCGAGCTGCCGCCTCTTTACTAAAGGAGGAAGTCTATGAGTGAAAACACGCATCTTACTCCTGTGTGGCTCATCTACGCGGACGGAAGGCGGCTTGATACGCGGCACGAGGGGGCCCTCAGGCGTATCATTGTCAACGACAGGTTAAATGGGGTTTCGGTTTTTTCCCTTGTGTTCGACTCCGCCGAATTGGACGTGAGGGCGAGCGGGCTTCTCACATTTGGAAGCCGCGTTTCCATTCATCTGGGCTACAAGGACGACATAGAAGAAGTTTTTGCGGGCGATGTTTTGGGCTTCCGCGCCCTTCTTCCTGAATCGGGAGCGGCCCGCATTGAGGTTATTGGCTGCAATGTCCTTTATAAACTGGAAGCCGCGGAGCATTGCCGCTCTTTTGAGGAAAAAACTCCGGCGGGGATTATTGCGGGTGTGATACAAAGCTACTCTCTTGAAGCCGAGGTTGAGGATTTTGGCGCGAAGGCCGCGTTCTCCGCAAGCAGCGCGGAAACCGACCTCATGTTTATACTCAGGCTTGCCTCTGCGGGGGGAAAGGACATATACGCCTTTGATTCAAAAGTGTACGTTGCAGCGGAAATTACCGCGCGGAAGGACGAAATCATCTACGAATGGGGGAAGAACCTCATTGATTTTGAGGCGGAGGAAAATATTCGCCGCCTTGTTTCCTCATATACATTCATGGGCTGGGATACGCAGAAAAACGAGGCTTTTTCAGGCGAGGCCGCGCCCAAGGACATTCCCCTGCGCGTAGGCGGCGCTAAAAGCTGGACAGACCTTGTTCCCGGAGGCGGCGCGGCTTCCCGCTCCCTGTGCGCCTCGGCCTCCCTGCGCGATGCCCACGACGCAAAGGAAGCAGCCGCCGCCGCCCTGCAAAAAAACTCTTTCCGCTTCGCCCGCGCACAGGGAAGCGGGGAGGGAAACTACAAATTAAGGCCGGGTATGCGTGTTACGATTAAAATGGCTGCAGAGGCTTTTAGCGGCGAATACATTGCCGGTTCGGTGTGCCACAGGTTTGACTACACCCAGGGCTACCGCACGGACTTTAGCCTGAAACGCAATATGAGCCCATGATAGTCCACGCCATTCTCCCCCTCTCGCGGGTAAACGGACCG
>JAITGB010000257.1 GCA_031280945.1 Spirochaetales bacterium | reverse complement strand
GTAAAAAGCACCCCCCCGTCAACAGTGATAAAAACATCAGCCTCCGTCGCCTCAGCCTCCCTCTTAATCCGCTCGATAAGCTCAGGAGCCCCCGCGCTCACCACATTGACCTTGATGCCCGACGCCTTCTGAAACTCCGCGTACAGGGCATTGTCCGACTCGTAGTGCCGCGCCGAGTAGAGATTCACCACCGCCTCTTTTGGCGCCTGGCCAGGCGCAGCCGCCTCCTCAGACTTGCCCCCCGCATACACAAAACCCGCCGCGAACAGCGCGAAAACCACAACCAGCGCATTCTTCCCGTTCATTATGACCTCCAAAAACTGTTAGTTAGAATAATTAAACTTAGCTTAACCTATATGAGAAGAAAAATTGTGTCAAGCCGGAAGGGAAGAATTTGGGCGCACTTTTTCGGGCGTTGCCCGAAAAAACCCTTAGCCCGATAAAACACGGCTTGTAACTATGCTCAAAATCAGGCCGAGGGACTCATTGCAACAATACGTGGTTACAGCCCCAATCGTGTTTTTGAGGGGGGCTTTGCGGGGCTGCGCTTCGCTCCGGCCTTTGCGAAACCTGCGGTTTCGCAAAGGCTAAACCCCTCCAATCCCTTGCGCGCAGCCGGGATTTTGCTCCGCAAAATCCCGCACGGACCCAAGGCCCCACTGGACGAACCTTCCTCCCCCCCCGCCGCGCTCTCGCGCGGCGGGCAGCAGCCCTTAGGGAACTATTGACATGAAACGGATGATACGCTACGCTTATAGTATAGAAGAGGTTGAGTTTTGTCTTCTATAGTGAGTGTAGCTATTGGTTCCATGCGTAGCGGCTGAAATAACGGATTTTGAATCGTCCTTGCTCGACACGCAAGGGGTCGATGGTTCGAGTCTATATCGCCCAGCCCAAACGCGCGAGAGCGCGTTGACATTTTTTTTCTTCTTGTGTAGAGTGCTGGTGAAACTTAAGTCTTTTCCCGGTAGTGTAATGGTAGCACCACAGACTCTGGATCTGTTCGTGGGGGTTCAAGTCCTCCCCGGGAAGGAAACGGTCCCTTCGTCTAGCGGTTAGGACAGGAGATTCTCATTCTTCAAACACGGGTTCGATTCCCGTAGGGACTAATACAACTAAAATAAATCCTTGTACAGCAAGGACTTAGAGCTACAGTACAAATCTCTATCGTTTTTCTCACGGTCCGCACCTCATAGCTTTCAAGCAGGTCCATCTGTACAAGCCTTGACAGCCATACTGTAAAAGCTTATCGTAAAACAGTGAAAATGAAAAAAGGCGGCGCATGAACAAACCTCCCGCCCCCCATAAAAAATTTTTCTCCGTAAAACGCATCTGTGTTGGCGTCATAACGGCTTTACTCCTCTGTATTCTTGTTCTGTATATACAAACACATATAACAGCGGCGCGGTACGCCAAAGAAGTGGGCGCATCGCCTGCCAACTATGCCCTGGCCGAAAACTGGCTCAGCCTGCAAGGGGAAAACGGAGACAAACCCGCCGATGTCTTTTTCCTGTATCCCACCTGTTATTTTGTCAACGAAAAAGAGTTTTGCGCACTCGATGACCCCGATATGCGGGAAGAAGCGCAAAAACTGCGTGACGCCCATATAGGAATTTTTGACTATGCCAATTTTTACGCCCCGTATTACCGCCAGTTAAGCATCCCGTATATAGAAAAGACGCTTCTTTTGGGAACACTAAATCAAGCGGTAGCCGCCGTTCCCCTGCAGGACTGTAAAAACGCCTTTGAGTATTACCTTCGTACCTACAACAGAGGAAAGCCAATTATTTTCGCCTCACATTCGCAGGGCACCGTAGTTATGAAAGAAATCCTCGTATGGGTAAAAGAAAAATATCCTGAATTACTCGAAAGAACAATCGCGGCGTATTTGATTGGTTTTACCGTAAACGAAGACTACGTTAAAAAAACGGGCCTTGATTTTACCGGAAAAAGCGATGATACGGGCGTCATTATTTCCTATAACACGGAATCCCCCGGTGTAAACTACAACCCCTTTACTTTTATGAGGCGCGGTACTCTTGTCGTCAACCCCATTAACTGGAAGCGGGACGAAACCTACGCAGGGAAAGAAGAAAGCCTGGGAAGCCATATCCGCTTTGGGGACGCTCCGCCCGTAGACCGTTTTCATTTTGCCGATGCCCAGATTAACCAGAAACGCGGAACAGTTATAACAAACGCCGAAGTTACAGAAGATTACTGGTCCCGGGGCGTCCTCCACCGCTACGATTACGACCTCTTTTACTATGATTTACAGCACAACGTCCGAAAGCGCATGGCCGTTTTTTTTGAAAAAAGAGCCTCTCGCGCTCCTTGAGAAAAAAAGGGCGGAAGAGCCGCTTTAGAGCACCATAATTTTTTCGCCGTTTTTGAAGATGCTGATTTTTCGCGTTGACTCCGACAGGGCAACGGAAACCGCGCGGGTCATCAGGGTAATGGCGGCGGCCGCGGCGTGCCGCGCTCCCAGGCCGGAGGGCAGTTCCGCGAGGGCAATCCGCGAGCGTAAATATGTTCCCGCGGAAAGAAGAACCCCGTCTCCGCGCACGATAAAAGCCCCGTCAATTTTGGAAAGCTCCTTGACCGTTTCCTTGAGGCTGGGGTCAAGAATATTGAGTTCCCCCTCCGCGTAGCCCTTAAAAGGATTTATAATCATCTGCTGGCAGTGGTGCTTTACCTGAGCGTCATCCCCCAGAACAAAAATGCAGCCTGAAGGCTTTCCCTCGCGGCCTTCCTCGGCAAGCTCTCCTGAGATTTCAATGGCGCGTACGAGAACCTGATGCTGGAGGTCTGTCGACGTGGAATCAAGCGAAAAGAAAACCTTAAACTCGCGGCTTATTTCCGTAATTTGAATCGCGTCCAGAATCCCCGAATCAGGAAGGCCGAAAACACTGATAACGCGGGCGGATTTATCAACAAGGCCCCGCGAGAGGGCAAAAATAACGGAAAGCTCTATCTGGTTCGCCCGCGTTATTCCCTTGAAAGGAATTTCTATAATCTTTTTTTCAGGAAAACCGCCCTCGCGCCCTGCAAATTTGCTGTTGGTAACAAAGAGAATGTTGTCCCCCCCGCCGGGAAAATCCCGCGAAAGCGTATCGAGGTCTTCGAGGGAACCTGAATGTACGAAAATACAGCTCGCGCCGACCTCGCGGGCAAGCTCCCGCGCGTGATGAAGGCAC
>JAITGB010000251.1 GCA_031280945.1 Spirochaetales bacterium | reverse complement strand
ATTGGTACCGCCAGGGAATTCGCGGATATTGTCTATAATGCTGTTCCCGCCGCGTGCCGCCACCGGAGGCTGCATCCGGCAACGCGCTGTTTTCAGGCCTTGAGAATCGCGGTCAACCGTGAGCTTGAGAGGCTTGAGGCGGCTCTTCCCCTGGCTCTTGGTCTTCTGCCTGAGGGCGGAAGGCTGGGGGTTATTTCTTTTCATTCTCTGGAAGACAGAAGGGTGAAGTCTTTTTTCCGCGAAAAAAGCGGGGCTTCCGGCGGTGGGCCTTGCGGGGTGAGGCTTCTTACCCGCAGGGCTGTGAAGCCGGGCGAGGGGGAGGTTCGCCGCAATCCTCCTTCGCGGAGCGCGCGGTTCCGCGTTGTGGAGAAAATTCCATCGGGGGAGGGGGGCTCGTGAGCTTTAACGAGAGGCTGAAAAAAATCGGTATAATCGCGGCTGTCGCGCTTCTTCCTCTTCTTTTTTGCGCTAATGTGTGGCAGTCCTTCCGCTACTCTTCCCTGAAAAAGGAGATTGCGCGGCTTGAATCCATTCAGCAGGACCTTATAGAGCAGAACAAGCGCAATATTTTGGGTATTTCGGTGCTGGAGTCTCCGGAGCGTATAGAGGCTCTTGCGCGGGAAAAGCTGGGGCTTGGCCGGCCTTCGCCTGAGGACTTTATCATTGTGCGTCCTGAGACTGCCGAGAGGGAAAGCGATGGCTGAGAGGCTGTACTCTCTTGATGAGCTTCCCTCGGTTACTTCGGGAGAGGTTTACCCTGTTCCGGGTTTTTCGGATGGGGATATTTTTTCTGTTGTTATAGATTCCCGCGAGGCTGTTCCGGGGTGTCTTTTTGTGCCCCTGAAGGGCGAGCGCACGGACGGTCATCTTTATATAGAAGAGGCTTTTTCCCGCGGGGGGCGGATTTCGTTTGTGGACAGGGCTTTTTGGGTTCTGCACAGGGAGGCCCTTCGCTCGTGCGCGGCTCGTTTTCGCGCTGCTTTTGTTATTGTTGATTCTTCCCTGGCTGCCCTGCAGAGTATGGCGGCGCGGTTTCTCGCGGGCCGGAGGGCTTTTCGCATTGGTATCAGCGGGAGCAGCGGTAAGACTACGACGAAGGAAATTACGGGCTGTATTCTTTCCCAGGCGGCTCCTTCTTTTATGAACCGCGGCAATCTCAATTCGGAGATTGGTTTGCCTCTTTCGGTTTTTGAGATGCGGGGGGAGCCTCTGTACGCTGTTTTTGAGATGGGTATGAACCATGCGGGCGAGATGGATGTTCTTGCGGCTCTTGTGCGGCCCCAGGCTGCGCTTATTACAAATATAGGCAGCGCCCATATTGGGGAGCTGGGGTCGCGCGAGAGAATCGCGGAGGAGAAGAGGAAACTTTTTCTTGCTCTTCCGGCGGGTGGTTTTGCGTACGCCTATGAGGGGGACGAGTATTTTGATTTTTTACGAAGGGGCGTCAAGGCTATGGTGCTGCCTTTTGGGGAGAGCTCAACGGGGGATTTTATCTGCCGTGAGGATTTGGGGCTGGGCGGGTACGTTCTTTCCCTGGGGGGGAAGTCTGTCCGTTTTCCCTTGCCGGGGCTGTACAATCTGCGTAACGCGATGGGGGCTGTGTCCCTTGCGCGGGGCCTGGGAATAGGGGAGGGGGAAATCAGGGCTGGTCTTGAGGCTGTAAAGCCTCTTTTTGGGCGGGGGCAGATTTTTCGGGGGGAGGTAACTGTACTTCAGGACTGTTACAACGCGAATCCTGATTCCATGGCGGGCGCTATTCTTTTTCTCTCTTCTCTTGACTGGAGCGGGCGGAAAATCGCGGCTCTGGGTTCCATGAAGGAGCTTGGAGAGGCTTCCTCTGATGCCCACAGGGATATGGGGGCTCTTCTTGTACGCAGCGGTTTTGCCGGCGTTTTTCTCTTTGGGGAGGAGATGGAGGAGGCGTACCTCTGGCTTACGGAAAACCGTTTTTCCGGGAGCCTGCACTGGTACGGGGACTTTGAGGAACTGCGGGCTGCTCTTGAGGAGTTTACGGTTCCGGGGGACATTGTGCTTGTGAAGGGTTCTCGGAGTATGGCCATGGAGAGGCTCACGGGGGCCCTGTGCGGGGAACGGGGGGCTGTCCATGCTTAAGGAATTTCTTTTTCCGCTCGTTAAGTATTTTACGCCTTTTAATATATTCCAGTACATAACTTTCCGCGCGGCCTACGCTGCTGTAACGGCTCTTCTTATTTGTTTTCTGTGCGGGCCCTGGGTTATCAAGCAGCTTCGCCGTCTGAAGGCGGGGCAGGAAATCAGGAACGACGGGCCTGAGTCTCACCTTGTAAAATCGGGTACTCCGACCATGGGCGGGGTTATGATTTTATTCGCAATCGTGCTGTCGGTTCTTCTATGGCAGGATTTGCGCAATATGTATACCTGGATTATGCTTATAGCGGTTCTGGGTTTTGGGGCCATAGGCTTTATGGACGATTTTTTGAAAATTGCGCACAGGAATTCGGGGGGGCTTTCGGCCCGGATGAAACTTTTGGGGCAGTTTATTATAGCGACGGCCATAGCGATTATCCTCTATATGAACAAGACGCAGTATACGACTCTTTTGTATATTCCCATGTTCAAGGAGGCTGCTGTGGACCTTGCCGTGCTGTGGATTCCTTTTGCTGTTCTTTTGCAGGTGGGGTTTTCCAACGCGGTTAATTTGACGGACGGACTTGATGGTCTTGCGACGGGGCTTGTTATTATGGCGGGCATTGCCTTTGCGGTGCTTTCCTACCTTTCGGGCAGGGCGGACTACGCGGAGTATCTGCAAATTCCTAACCTGCCGGGGGCGGGGGAGCTTGCGGTGCTCTGTTTTGCCTATGTGGGGGCGGCGGTGGGGTTTTTGTGGTACAACGCTCACCCTGCTGAAATCATGATGGGCGATACGGGGAGCTTGAGCCTGGGCGGGGTTCTTTCGGTTTTGGCTTTGCTTGTCAAAAAGGAGATTCTTCTCCTGATTATTGGAGGGGTTTTTGTTATGGAGGCGGCTTCTGTTATGATACAGGTGGCCCATTTTAAGCTGACAAAGCGGCGGGTGTTTTTGATGACGCCCATACATCATCATTTTGAATTAAAAGGATGGTCTGAAATTAAAGTCGTGGTGCGGTTCTGGATTCTCGGCGGCCTTTTTCTGATTCTGGGACTTTCCACCTTGAAGATACAATGATGCGTACACGGTTTGTTCCCGACAGGGCGCAGGGCCGCCCTGCTGATATTGTGCTTGTTTCTCTTGTTGTTCTCCTTGCGGGGCTGGGGCTGGGGATTCTTTTCTCGGCTTCCTACCACAGGGCGCTTTCGCTTTTCCATGACCCCTACTATTTTATTTACAGGCAGTGCATCTGGGCGGCTCTGGGGGCGCTTGCGGCGTTTGTTGTTTCAAAAATTCCTCTGAATTTTATTTTGCGGGTAACGCCTCTTATTCTCTGCGCTGCGCTTTTTCTTATGCTTTTGTGCTTTTTTCCGCAAATCGCTCCGCCTCTTATGGGGGCCCGGCGGTGGATTATTGTGTTCGGGTATTCTTTTCAGCCTTCGGAATTCGCAAAGCTCGCGCTGGTTATGTACCTTGCTTTTATGCTGCAAAAAAAAGCGGACAGGCTGGGCGACCTCATCAATACGTTTCTGCCCCTTGTGTGCGTGCTTCTTCTTTTTACGGCGCTTACCTTTTTGCAGAACGATTTTTCTACTTCGGTTTTTATTTTGGCTTTGGGAATTTCGATTCTTTTTGTTGCGGAGATAAAGATGCGCTACATAAGCGCTCTGGCGGGGCTTACCGTTGCGGGGGGCGCTGTAGTGCTTTTGTTTACCAAGAGCCACAGGTTTCAGCGTATTATAACGTACCTGAATCCCGGGCAGGACCCTTCGGGAGCGGATTATCAAATCCTCGCGGCGCGGAACGCTCTTTTGAAGGGCGGTATGTGGGGGACGGGCATTGGGCAGGGTACGCGCAAGCTGGGGGGGCTTCCTGAGGCTCATTCGGATTTTATTTTTGCTGTTCTTGCGGAGGAGCTGGGTTTTCTGGGAGTGAGCATCGCTGTGGCGCTTTTTCTTCTTTTGGCCTATAAGGGCTACAGTATTGCCCGTTCAAGCGGATATGGCCGGTACGGGTTTTACCTTGCTTTTGGAATTACGACCTGCATTTTGGGGCAGGCTCTTATGAATATGGCTGTTGTGGCGGGCCTTGTTCCGGCGACGGGCGTTACCCTGCCGTTTTTCTCTTCGGGCGGTACGTCTCTTTTTGTAACTTTGCTTTTTTGCGGTCTTCTTGTTAATTTGTCGCGTCCGGGAGAGGGGGCTCTGCATGGCTGACCAGGTTGTTTTTGAGGGCAGATGGAACGCGGGAGCAAGGCCCCCGGCGCGAAACGGGCGCTCTTTAGTTATTGTTTTTTGTGGTGTGATTCTCCTCATTATGGGGGAGCTTGTTTTTCAGTTCGGTATAGCGCCCAATATGAGGATAGAGAGTATTGTGTTTGACAATACGGTTCCTGTGCCCCGGGAGCAGCTTCTTGTTGCCGCGGGTTTACACGGGAAACCCTACTATTTTAAGCTGAATCTGGAAGAAATCAAAAACGGTCTTGAGGGTCTGCCTCCTGTAAAAAGCGCTTTTGTGCAGAAGGTTTTTCCCGATTCGCTTCGCATTGTTACGCGGGGTAGAGAGCCTCTTGCCACGGCTTTTGCGGAAACTGAAGGGGGGATTCTTCCTCTTGCGTTTGACGAGGAGGGGGTTGTTTTTCTTTCGGGAAAAGATGTGCCCGAACAGGGGCTTCCTGTTTTTTCGGGTCTGCGTTTTGAGGGGCCGCAGCATGGGACCCGGCTTCCGGCTATGCTGAAGCCTTTTTTGCAGGACCTGCACAAATTGCGGAAGTCTTCTCCCGCTCTTTTTTCGGCTTTCTCCGAGATGAGGGTTGTGCCCAGGGGCGCGGAGCATTTTGAGATTATTCTCTACCCTGTTTACTACCGTGTGCCTGTACGCATAGAGGGGGAGCTTGAGGCGGAGAGATGCAAGGTAATTTTAATTGTTCTTGATGCGCTTTTGCGCGACGGGACGCTTGATAAAATGGCGGAAATTGATTTTAGAACAAACGATATAATTTACCGTCTGAAGGAGGGGTGATTTTGCCCTCGGACAATGTGATTGTTGGACTGGACATAGGTACCTCGAAAGTATGCGCGGCCATAGGGGAGTTTGATTCTTCGGGCGCTCTTGTTGTAACGGGCGTGGGAACGAGTCCTTCGTTTGGCCTCAGGAGGGGGGTTGTTATTAATATTGAGGCTACCCTCGCATCGGTTGGCGCGGCGATTGAGGCTGCGGAGCTTATGTCCGGGCGGGCGGTTTCCAGCGTTTTTACGAGCATCGCGGGCAGCCATATAGAGGGGATTAATTCGCGGGGCGTTGTTGCTGTAACCGGACGGGACAGGGAGATTACGCAAAACGATATTAACCGCGTTATCGAGGCGGCCAGCGCCATGGCTATTCCCATGGACCGTACGGTGATTGATGTTATTCCCCAGGAGTTTATCGTTGACGGGCAGGGCGGTTTCCGCGACCCGGAAAACATGATTGGGGTGCGCCTTGAGGCGGATGTGCATATTATTACCGGTTCGGTAACGCCGAGCCAAAACGTTGAAAACTGTGTGGAGAGGGCGGGCTTCAAGGTGGACGGGATTGTGTTGGGCTCTCTTGCGGCGGCGCGGGCTGTTCTTTCCAGTGAGGAGAAGGAGCTGGGCGTTCTTCTTATAGATTTGGGGGGGGGAACGACGGATATTCTTGTCTACGTGAACGGTTCTCCGTATTTTACCAATGTGATTCCCCTGGGGGGGGCGCAGGTTACGGGGGATATTTCGATAATGCTGAAAACTCCGGTTGAAACGGCGGAGAAGATGAAGAAGGACGCGGGCTGCTGCTATCACGCTCTTATTGAGGAGGGCCAGGAGATTATTATTCCTGGCCTGGGGGGGCGGCCTCCGCTTGCGCTTGCGCGCAGGGACTTGTGCGGGATTATCCAGCCGCGCATTACGGAGATTTTTTCTATGGTGCGGGACAAGATTTCGGTGAAGGGTTTTAACGGGAGATTGAGCGGCGGGGTTGTTCTTACCGGCGGCGGGGCTCTTTTGCCGGGTGTTGTGGAGCTTGCCCAGGATATTTTTGGGGCGGCGGCGCGGGTCGGCGTTCCGTCTCGGCTTGGGGGGCTTTCTTCGGAATTTCAGAGCCCTGAGTTCGCGGCGGGCGTGGGGCTTGTGATGTACGGGGCGGAGTTTCTCGCTCCGCAGGGGCCTGTGCCCGGAGGCAGGGAAAAAGCGCCCGCGCGGATTTTTTCGTCTCTGCGGGCCTGGCTCAAGAATTTTGTGTAAATTGCCGGTTGGCATAAGTATACGGGAGGGGGATATGACCTTTGAGATTAAGGAAGAGAGCATAATAAGTCCGGCGGTAACGCATATTAAGGTGATTGGCGTTGGCGGGGGGGGCAGCAACGCGGTAAACGGTATGATTCAGGCGGGCCTGCGGGATGTTCAGTTTATCGCTGTAAATACTGACCTTCAGGATTTGCAGAAGGCTGAGGTGCCCGACAGGGTGCAGCTTGGGGCGCGGCTTACCGGGGGGCTGGGCGCGGGGGGCAAGCCGGAAGTTGGTGAGAAGGCTGCTCTTGAAGACCGGGAGAGGATTCAGGATTGTATACGCGGGGCTGATATGATTTTTATCACCGCGGGTATGGGGGGGGGTACGGGTACGGGCGCGGCTCCGATTATTGCCCAGGTGGCGCGGGAGATGCAGATTCTTACTGTCGGCGTTGTAACGAAGCCTTTTGAGTTTGAGCGGGAGAAGCGTATGCGCTTTGCCGATGAGGGGATTATGAAGCTGCGCGAGGCGGTCGATACCTTGATTGTTATTCCCAACGAGAACATTTTTCGGGTGATTGACCGCAAGACGCCCATAAAAACGGCTTTTAAGGAGGCGGACAGGGTTCTGCGCCAGGCTGTGCAGGGGATTTCCGAGATGATTACGCGGGAGGGCGATATAAATATTGATTTTAACGATGTAAAGTCAATTATGAGCGGCCAGGGCGATGCTCTTATGGGTATTGGTATTGGCCAGGGGGAGAACCGCGCGGCGGACGCTGCCAAAAACGCGATAGACAACAAGCTCCTTGAGGATGTGAGTATTGAGGGTTCGCGGGGGCTTCTGATTAATGTTGTGGGCGGGAGCGATTTTACTTTGAGCGAATTTCAGGAAATCAACAAGGCGATTACGGCTTACGCGGACGCGGAGGCTACGGTGATTTCCGGTTACCGCATTGACGAGAATCTTGACGATGAGATTCAGGTTACTGTTGTGGCTACGCAAAGGCCGCGGCAGAGGGAGCCTGAGGGTGAGCCGGCGGCTGCCTACAAGCCGGATTATATTCCCTATTCTTTGTGGGACAAAAAGAACAACGGCAAGCACGGGGTGAAGGGGGGCGATTATTACGCGGCGAGCGATTTGTTTCAGACGGATGATTTGGGTAAGCCTGCGGTTTTGAGGTATGTTCCTCCTGAGCCGAGGGCGGACGCGAAGGCGGGAAGAGGGCAGTGGAACGTTCCGGGTATTTGAAGTCCTACGAGCAGTATTTGGTTGCGGAGAGGAATCTTGCGCCCTTGTCTGTTGAGACGTACCTGCGGGAACTGGGTTTTTTTCTGGATTTTCTGCGGGAACAGGGGGGGGAGCCTGAGACTGTGGACGGGGGCGTTGTTTCTTCGTATCTTGAGGCGCGCTGCGATACGAACGGGATTACGGCGAGGTCCTCCGCGAAGGCCCAGAGCGCTCTTCGGGGGTTTTTCCGTTTTCTTGTGCGGGAGGGGAAGCGGGTTTCCAATCCCGCGGCGGGTCTTTCGCTTCCGAAAATTCCGCGGGCGATTCCTGAGGTTTTTTCGGTGGGCGATATTGACAGGATTTTGGGTTCGATTAAGACGCAGAGCGCGGGGGGCTTGCGCGACCGCTGTCTTTTTGAGGTGATTTATTCGTCGGGCTTGAGGATTTCGGAGGCCGCGGCTCTTACTCTTGAGCGGGTTCACCTGAAAGAGGGGGTTTTGCGGGTTTTGGGCAAGGGCCGCAAGGAGAGGCTTGTTCCTATTGGGGGTGAGGCTGAGGCGTGGCTGCGCCGGTATCTTGAGGAGGGGCGGCCGTCTCTTGCGGGAAAGCGTTCGGGGCGTTCGCGTCCTGCGGGGGAGGTTTTTTTGAACTACAGGGGGCTTCCTCTGGGGCGCAAGGGTATGTGGAAGCGTTTTAAGGAAATCTTGAGCGGTGTGAACGCTTACGGGAAGGTGCACGGCTTGAGGCATTCTTTTGCGACGCATCTTTTACATGGGGGGGCAAATCTGCGCGCGGTGCAGGCTCTTCTGGGTCATGCGGATATTTCGACTACCCAGATTTATACTCATGTTGACCAGGAGATTCTGGAGACTGCGCACAGGGATTTTCATCCCCGGAGCGGAAGGAAGGACGGGTAATGGTAATGAATGTATTTTTGGGGAGGCTGCGGTTTTCCTGTCATGGCGTTTTTTTGGAAAGACGGGCCGCCGCGCACAGCGCGGCGGGGCGGGCCCTGGGCCCTGCGGGATTTTGCTCCGCAAAATCCCGGCCTGCGCAAGGGATTGAAGCGGAAATCCCGCAGAAATCGCCAAAGGCGATTTTGAGGAATTGGAGCGGAAAGCCCGGCCTTGCGCTTTTTTTGACTGCGGCAAAAAAAGCGCAGGGATGCGCCCAAAAAATTCTGGAGTGGTTTTTTATCGGGCTTGTTCTTGCGCTGCTTCTTTCGGGCTGTTCGCGGGAGAGGGAGAAGATTGCGGCGAGGCTTTTGGAGCTTGAGTCGCGCTCGAATACGGTGGAGGCGGGGCAGGAGAAAAGAATCGCGGAGCTGGAGCGGGAGGTGGCGGCCTGCAAGAAGGCTGTGGACGAGCTTGTGAACGCGGTGGACAAGACGGGTACGTATTACAAGATGCTGGCCCTGGCGTATATGGATAGTACGATGTACGGGAAGGCTCTTGAGGCTCTTGAGGAGGCGATTAAGATTTCTCCTGAGCTTCATACTTTGTTTGTCTACAGGGCTGTGTGCGCGGGGCGTTTTGCCAAGGCGCTGCACGATGAGGTGCAGCGGGCGGCGCTTTTCAGGACGGCGGAGGATTCGTATTTGCGGGCGATTAATCTTGACCCGACTTCGACAAACGCTCTGTACGGCTTGGGGATTCTCTACACCTACGAGCTGGAACGGCCTGAGGAGACTGTGCCGCTCATGGAGAAGATTTTGGCGCGGGAGAAGAGAAATGTGGATGCGCTTTTTCTTCTTGCGGCGAGTCAGTATTTTTTGGGAAATACGGAGGCGGCTCTGGACGCGTATGACCAGATTATCGCTATTTCCGATGCGGGAAGCCGCAGGGAAGAGGCGCGGAAAAACAAGAGGGTGATTCTTGAGGGGGCTCTGCGGTGAGAGACCCTGTTCTCCTTATGGCGGTGAACGGTATTCCGGGCTTGCGCTGGCGGGAGAGGATTGCGGTTGTGGAGGCGGCGGGGGATGCCGGGTCTTTCGCGCGCTTTACTGCGGGGGATGTTGAGCGTCTTGCGGGGAGGGCTTTGCGGAATCTTTCCTGGGATGCGGGGGAGCTTCTTGTGCGCGCGGAGGGTTCTGTGCGCTGCGCCCGGGCCCGGGGGGTGCGGATTTTTTCGTACAGGGATGGGGAGTATCCTCTGCGGCTTCGGGAGATTGAGAATCCGCCTTTTCTTCTTTTTGCGCGGGGGGAGCTTCCTGTGTGGGATAGCGCGTTTTTGGGGATTGTGGGTACGCGCCATCCTTCGGCTGCGGGCCAGAGGGCGGCTCGTGAGCTTGGGCGCGAGGCGGCGGAGAGGGGGATTGTTGTTGTTTCGGGGCTTGCTCAAGGCATTGATGCAGAGGCTCACGCGGGGGCTCTTGAGGGCTCTGGCGGGACTGTTGCTGTTTTGGGGAACGGGGCGGATACGGTGTATCCGGCTTCGAACAAACGCCTTGCGGCGAGGATTCTTGATGCGGGGGGGCTTCTCCTGACGGAGTTTGGGCCGGGGGAGGGGGTGCGGAAATTCCATTTTCCTGCGCGGAACAGGATTATTAGCGGTCTTTCGGGCGCTGTTGTGGTAACGGAGGCTCCAGAGAAGTCGGGTTCCCTTATTACGGCGGCGTATGCCAAGGAGCAGGGGCGGCGTGTTTTTGTTGATGCACGCGCTCTTGGGGGGGAGGGGGGCGGGGGAACTCTCCGTCTTGCTGCTGCGGGGGCGGCGGCGATTGCTTCGCTTGATGGTGTTCTCGCGCTCTGGGACGGCGGGGTCCCTGCGGGAGCGGGAGTGAACGGCGGTTTGAAAGATGGTTTGAAAGATGGTTTGAAAGATGGTTTGAAAGATGGTTTGAACGGCAGGCGAGGCGGAGGGCGCAGCGGGGGTGAGATTTTTTCTCACGGGGAGGGGCTTTTCCGCGAGGGCGATGCGGGAGGCCCGGGGAAAGACACGGCGGAGGGTTTACATTCCGGCGGCCTGTCGGCGCCGGGCGAGGCGCTTGCGGCGCTTTTGGAGAGGGAACTTGCGGGCGGGCTGCCTGCGGCGAGGGAAACTATATGAGGAGTGGTGTGTATGGCTGAGAGAAAGCCGCGTACAGAAAAAAAGACCCATACTTTGCTGATTGTTGAGTCTCCGGCGAAGGCCAAGACAATCGAGAAGTATCTTGGGCCGGGGTATACTGTTATGGCGTCCATGGGGCATCTTATTGATTTGCCGAAGTCGCGGATTGCGATTGATGTTGAGAACAATTTTGAGCCTGAGTATATCACTGTCCGGGGAAAGGCGAAAATTCTCAAAGAGCTTCAAACCACGGCGAACAAGGCGGGGCACGTTCTTCTTGCTTCGGATAATGACAGGGAGGGGGAGGCGATTTCTTTCCACCTGCAGAACGCTTTCTTGAAAAAAAATCCCAAGCTTTCGATTGAGCGTATTGTTTTTAACGAGATTACGCCTGCGGCCATACGCGATGCTGTGGCGCATCCGGGCGCAATAGATATGGAAAAGGTAAAAGCCCAGAAGGCGCGGCGGGTTTTGGACCGCATCGTGGGCTACAATATATCGCCTATTCTCTGGGAAAAGGTGAAGAACGGGCTTTCCGCGGGCAGGGTGCAGAGCGTGGCCCTGCGGCTTATCTGCGAGAGGGAAAAAGAGGTTGAGTCTTTTATCCCGGAAGAATACTGGACTCTGGGCGTTGAGCTTGCGAAAGGCAAGTCGCGCTTTACGGCGCAGATGCTCAAATTTGCGGACGGGAGCGGGGAGTTAAAATCCGAAAAAGAGATAAAGGCGGTGATGCAGGGGCTTGAGGGCGAGAGCTTTACGGTAAGCGATGTCAAGGAAACCGAAAAGAGCCTCAAGCCGCGGCCTCCTTTTACGACTTCGCAGCTTCAGCAGACTGCGGCGAACCGTTTGGGTTTTACTTCGCGCAAGACTATGCAGATTGCCCAGCAGCTCTACGAGGGCGTAAACATTGGCGAGGGGAGAATCGGCCTTATTACCTACATGAGGACGGACTCTACGCGCATTTCCGCTGTGGCCCTGGACGAGGTGCGGGAGTACATTGCTCAGGCGTATCCGAAAAGCCTGCCCCAGGAGCCGAATGTGTATACAATGGGAAAGGGCGCTCAGGACGCGCACGAGGCGGTGCGGCCTACGATTGTCAGCTATACGCCTGATTCAATAAAGGAACATCTTACAAAGGAGCAGCAGCGTCTCTACGCGCTTATCTGGGAGCGTTTTGTTTCTTCGCAGATGACCAACGCCAGGACAAAAACCGTTTCCGTTGACATTGCGGCGGGCGAGGCCCTGTTCCGCGTTTCTTCTACGGCCACGGTAGAGAAGGGTTTTCAGGCGGCTTTGGATGTTCTTGCGGCAAAGGAGTCGGGGAAGAGGCTTCCGTCACTGGCAGTGGGGGATGTTCTTGAGCGCGGAGGCTTTCTGCCGGAGCAGCATTTTACAATGGGCCCGGCCCGCTACACGGACGCGACCATAGTGAAGGTTCTGGAGGAAAAGGGCATAGGGCGGCCTTCTACCTACGCTTCGATTATTTCCGTTTTAATGGACAGGCACTACGTGGTACGCAAGAGTAAGCAGCTTATGCCGACTCCTCTGGGCCGCATCATATACGAGCTTCTGGCAAAGTCTTTTTCCGATATTATTGACGTGAACTTTACGGCGGGCATGGAGTCGCTTCTTGACCGCGTGGAGGGCAGCGGCGAGGACTGGGTGGGAATGATACGGGGCTTTTACCAGCCCTTCCGCGATAAGGTGCTGCACGCGGCCCAGACCCTCGAATCCCTGAAGGGCGTTATGGACGAGGAGACCGACCACACCTGCGAAAAATGCGGGCGCAAGATGATAAAAAAGCTGGGCCGCTTTGGGTTCTTTTTGGCCTGTTCGGGTTTTCCCGAATGCAGGAACACAAAGTCCATTCCCCTTGCGGACTGTCCCAAGCCCGGCTGCGGCGGCAAAATCGTGGCGCGGCGCAAGATGAAAGGAAGGGGCAAGGAATTTTACGGCTGTACGAATTATCCTGAGTGCGACTTTATCAGCCATTTTATGCCGACTTCTTCTACCTGCCCCAGGTGCGGCTGGTTTTTGGTGGAAAAGAGCGACAAAAAGCGGGGAACCTACAAGGCCTGCATAAACAAAGACTGCGACTACCTGCATACGGCGGGAGAAGAAGAGGCAGAAGAGGAGCGCGGGGATGCCGACGACTAAAACCGGAGCCCTGGGCGGCTGCGGGGAACTGCGGGCCCTTGCCCAGGTCTATCTTGATGAACTTGCCAAAGTACGTTTTCTGTCCCCCGCTACGGTGAAGGCGTACGGCATCGACATCGCCTCTTTTCTGGACTGGCTCCGCGGGGCAGGGCTTTCGGCGGAGAAACTCTCCTATGCGGATATACGCGCGTATTTGACCGAGCTCTCGCGGCAGGGGCTTGCCGCCTCGTCCATTAACCGGGCTCTTGCGGCCCTGCGCGGAATGTTTGGCCTGGCCCTCAGGCGGAACCTTGTCGGCGCGAATCCTTTTGAAAGCATCAGGGGGCTCAAGACAGCCAAAACCCTGCCTCAGGTTTTATTTGAGGAAGAAATGGACACTCTCCTCGCGCCAGGGGACGGGGAGGAGGAAAACTTTATTCACCTGAGAAACAGGGCTTTATTTGAAGTTTTGTATTCCACGGGCTGCCGCGTGAGCGAGGCCGCGTCCCTCACAACGGATATGTGGAAGGCAGGAGGCCGCCGCATAAAAATTACGGGCAAGGGCGGGAAGCAGCGTTTTGTTTTTGTGGGAGACGCCGCCTTCGCGGCTGTTGCGGCGTACCTGCCCCTGCGCGAAGCGCAGGCCGCCGGAAAAAAGACAAAGGCCCTTTTTATCAATTTCCGGGGAAGAGCGCTTACCGTGCGGGGGATTTTTTACCTCCTCGCCGGAGAACTGCGCAAAAAAGGCATTGCGAAGCCCGCGGGCCCGCACGCCATACGCCACAGTTTTGCGACCCACATTATGAACAGGGGCGCGGATATCCGCGTCGTGCAGGAACTTTTGGGGCACGCAAGCCTGTCGACAACGCAGGTGTATACGCATTTGAGCCTCGACTCGCTCAAGGATATACACTCAAAAGCCCACCCCCATGGGCTCAAGAAGGGAGGATAGCGTGGAAGCGCAGTTTCACGGAACAACAATTCTCGCGGTAAAACGCGGCGGCAAAACCGCCATGGCAGGAGACGGACAAGTAACCCTGGGCAACACCGTCATGAAAGGCAGCGCCAAAAAAGTGCGCAAAATCTACGACGGCAAAATCCTCGTCGGCTTTGCCGGAGCGACAGCGGACGCCTTTACCCTGTTTGAACGCTTTGAAGCGAAAATCAAGGAATACTCAGGCGACCTTACCCGCTCGGCAGTTGAACTGGCAAAAGACTGGAGAACAGACAGAATGCTGCGCCGTCTTGAAGCCCTTCTCCTTGTCGCCGACAAGGAGAAGATGTTCGTGCTTTCGGGAACAGGCGATGTGATAGAACCCGACAAAGGCGCGATAGCCGTAGGCTCAGGAGGAAGCTACGCCTACGCCGCGGCCCTCGCCTTTCTTGAAGCATCACAGCTCGGCGCCCGCGAAATAGCGGAAAAATCCCTGAAAATCGCCGCGGGAATTTGCATCTACACAAACGAGACCGTACTCGTGGAGGAAATCGGATGAAGAAAAGCGGATTTGAAGAGCTTACTCCCCGGCAGATTGTCGAGGAACTGGATAAATACATCGTAGGCCAGACCAAAGCCAAAAAAGCCGTAGCCATAGCCCTGCGCAACAGAATCCGCCGCCAAAGGCTGCCCCAGGACCTGCGCGATGAAGTCGCGCCCAAGAATATCATTATGATTGGCCCCACCGGAGTCGGCAAAACGGAAATCGCCCGCAGAATATCGCGCCTCACAGGAGCGCCCTTTATAAAAGTGGAAGCCACCAAGTACACCGAAGTCGGCTACGTGGGCCGCGATGTTGAGAGCATGGTGCGCGACCTTATGTCAGTGGCCATATCAATGGTAAAAAACGAACTGCGCGAAGAAGTCCGCGAAGAAGCCGAGCGCAGAACAGAAGAAGCCCTCCTTGACATACTCCTTCCGGGCACACGCAAAAACCACAAACCCCCTTCTCAGGAAGCCCCGCGTACCGCCGAAGGCGCAGGCAGCTCTGCAGTCCCCGGCAGCGGCGGCAGCGAAGGGGCCGTCATCACCACGGACGCCGCCGGCGGCCTCGCCGCGAGCGGCATTATTTTTCCCGCAGCCTTCCTGTCGCCCCAGGAGCAGGAAACCTACGCCGAAGCCCCCGCCCCCCCGCCCCCCGCCCCCCCCGCGGGAAGCGAAAACATCAGCGCGGGAACCCGCGCAAAGTTTCGCAAAAAACTCTCAGGAGGAGAACTCGACGAAAAACTCGTTGAAATAAACGTATCAGGCGGCGGCGGCCTTCCCACCATCGAAGTATTCTCAGGCGCCAGCTTTGAAGCAATGGACTTTAACATAGGCGGACTTGGCAACATAGGCAACATGCTCTTCGGCGGCGGCAGACCGAAAAAGAAAAAAGTTACCGTCAAACAAGCCCGCGAAATTCTCCTCTCCGAAGAAATGGATAAACTCATAGACACCGACACAGTAACGGACACCGCGCGCGAACGCGCCGAACAAATGGGAATCATCTTCATTGACGAAATCGACAAAATAGCCTCCAAGGAAGGCCGCTCAGGCTCTGGAGACGTATCCCGCGAAGGCGTACAGCGCGACATACTCCCCATCGTAGAAGGAAGCAAAGTCAACACCAAGTACGGCATGATAGACACCTCTCACATACTCTTTATCGCAGCCGGAGCCTTCCACATCTCAAAGCCCTCCGACCTCATACCCGAACTCCAGGGCCGCTTTCCCATCCGCGTAGAACTCGAAGCCCTCACGAAGGACGATTTTATCAGAATCCTCACGCAGCCCAAAAACGCGCTCATCAAACAGTACACCGAACTCCTCAAAACCGAAGACGTAAAACTCACCTTTGACGAAGGCGCGGTAACACGCCTCGCCGAACTCGCAGCGGAAGTCAACTCGCGCTCCGAAAACATAGGCGCCCGCCGCCTGCACACAATTATGGAACTCCTTCTGGAAGAACTCTCCTTCAACGCCCCCGAAATGACCGGCGCCGCCGTCCCCGTAACCCCCCAGTACGTCGACGAAAGACTCAAAGACGTTGTAACAAATCAGGACTTAAGCAGGTACATATTATGAAAGGGATTTTTTTTGGCGCA
>JAITGB010000083.1 GCA_031280945.1 Spirochaetales bacterium | reverse complement strand
ATCCGCTCCAAACCAGCGGATTTTGCGAAGCAAAATCCGCAAGGTTTTCCGCTTCTATCCAGGCCGCATGTACGAGAAGCAATTTTGCGTAAGCAAAATTGCGACCAGTCCCTTGCGCGTAAGAGTACCCCCGCTGGGTTTTGCTCCGCAAAACCCTCCGGCCAGCGCCCCCGTCCGGCGCGGCTCCGCCGCGCCGGACGAAAAACGTTTTCTCCCCCCGCCAAGCCTTTCCTTGCGAAGCTCAGGCTTTGCTACTATACTAGACATAAAGCTGCCGCTTTCCCGCAGGAGGTATCCCGTGTCCATCCGGCTCAGAAAAGAAATTGAACGCAAATTCAAAAATCACGAATTTACCTGCGAAAAAGAATTAACCATGTCCATCATCAGCGGAAAGTACAAAGTCGTGATTATCTGGCATTTGGGAAACGAAGGCCCCCATAGGTACAACGAACTATTCAAACTGTTTTCAGGAATCAGTAACCGCATACTCACAAAACAGCTCCGCGACCTTGAACAGGACGGCGTTGTTTCCCGGCACATCTATCCGGTAATACCGCCCAAAGTAGAGTATTTTCTTACCGAACTGGGAGAGACGCTTCTGCCCATAGTCAATGACATCTGGAAATGGGGAAAAGAAAACATGCACTATTACTACGAAAAATTTCAGGCACGGGGAAAAACCAGCGCGGACAGAGAAGCCGCCGCTCATACCGCGCTCTAACCCAGCCCAGCCCTCAACATTCAGCTTTATAGTTACAAATTTGTTACTATACAACAAAAAAGTGCGTAATTTACAAGCGCAAGAACGTGGCTTATCCTCAAATAAAGATATTCACCCAATCCGTGTGAATTTCCAAAATTATCTTTTTTGAGGAGGATTCTATGAAGGGAAATACCGGTTCCAGCAACGCGGCTGACCCCAGAACTGCCGGAAAAGAAGCGGCTGAAAAAGCGAAAAAAGGTCTTTCAAACATCAAACTGGCCTTTGCCTACGCCAGCGTCGCCTACGATTTGGAAGAGATGCTCAAAGGCATAGAGGAAGGACTGCCGGGGGTTCCGGTTTTGGGGAATACCTCCTTCACCGGAGTCATTACCCCCGAAGGTTTCGTAACAGGAGACAAGGGCTTCGTCGGCATCATGGCCCTCGGCGGAGATGACATTACCGTTGGCGTAGCAGGTAAGCCCAAAGGCTCTGACGCCCGCGAGACCGGCAGGCAAGCCGCGAAGGAAGCCATCAAGAACTCAGGCAAGAGCGGCTCTCCCGCGTATTTTTACATGGCCGCCCCTCCGGGGGAAGAAGAATTCTACCTAAAAGGCGTGAGCGACATAATCGGACGGGTTCCGTATTTTGGAGGAAGCGCGGCGGACAATACGATTTCAGGAGAATGGAAACTCTTTGCCAACCAGAAAGTTTTTGCCGACGGGCTTGCCCTCGCGTTCTTCTACGCTGATAAACCCGTAACCAATCTTTTTACCGGAGCCTACCGGGAAACCAAAGACGTGGGAATCATCACCAAAGTAAAGGACAGGCGCACCCTCGTTGAAATAGACGGAGTCCCGGCCCTCAAAAAATACGCGCAGTGGGCAGGGGTAGACCCCGAATCCTTAAAGGGCAGTAACCTCCTCGTCTATACCATAACCTCCCCTCTGGGAATCAAAGACAGGCTCGGAGAGCTTACCGCTATCCGGCATCCCATGAACGGCAACGATGACTACTCAATGGCAATAGGAGCGAATCTCGCGGAGAAAACCGCCGTAATCCGTATGCAGGCAACCGTTGACGAACTTATTGGTTCCGCCTCCGCAACGCTCGAAGACCTCAAAACCAAAATGAAGGCAGCCCCCGCAGCCTTCCACCTCGTACACTGCGGCGGACGCAGGGCAGGCATAGGCGAGAGAATTGACGAGCTGGTTCAGGTTGTCAGGAAGGCCGCGGGAAGCGTACCTTTTATTATGGAATTCACCTTTGGCGAATACGGCTATGAGGATGACGGCAGCAATACCACGGGCGGCCTCATGCTGTCATACACAGGTTTCGCTCAATAAAAAGGGGAAAACCTGTAACTTCACCCCCGTAGTAATTCAAGGAGAGAGAAAAGAAATGAAGATGTTCATTGACGGAAAGGCGGTAGACGCCTCAAACGGAGCGGTTATTGAAGTAACCAATCCGGCAAACGGCAAGGTAATTGACACTGTTCCGGCGGCTACCGAAGCTGACGTGAAATTAGCAGTGGAAAAAGCGCGGGAAGGACAGAAAATCTGGGCAAAGGTTCCGCTCCACGAAAAAGGAGAAATCCTCCTCAAATTTTTGGCCCTGGTCGAGGAGAACAAGGAAAAGCTGGCCCGCACCCTGTCTAACGAGACGGGCAAGCCCATTACCGAGGCGCGGGGTGAAATCGCAAATATCCCCATATCCTTCAAAGCTTTTATCGAACGGGCAAAACACCTGTACGGCGAAGTTATTCCCCAGGGGCAGGAGAAAAATCAGGAACACAATGTACTCCTCACCGTGCGGGAACCCATAGGCGTGGTGGCCTGCGTTATTCCCTTTAACTTCCCCTGCGACCTTTTTGACCAGAAAGTCGCGCCCACCCTGCTCGCCGGAAACGCCGCCATTGTAAAACCCTCCACGGACAACCCCCTCACCCTGTGTATGCTCACAGAACTTTTGGGCAAGGCCGGCGTAACACAGGGCGCCATTGGAATACTCACCGGAAGAGGCTCCCAGGTTGGGACGTGGCTCTGCCAGAATCCCGATGTCCACGCCATCACCCTCACAGGTTCCACCGAGGTAGGCATTGAAACATACAGGAACGCCGCAAACCATCTTGCCCACATTGCTCTGGAGTTGGGCGGCAACGACGCGTTTATCGTAGGGAAGGACGCGGATGTAGACCTCGCGGTGGAAGAACTCATCTGGGGCCGAATGTACAATACAGGGCAGGTGTGCTGCGCTTCCAAACGCTTTCTTGTCCACAACAGCCTCAAAGACGAATTCGCCAAAAAAGCTGTGGAAAGAATCAAACAGATAAAATTGGGCGACCCCGCGGATGACGCGACCCAGCTCGGCTGCCTTATCAGCGAAAAAGCCGCCATTGAGGTGGAGAGGCAGGTAAACCTTACCGTATCCCAGGGAGGAAAAATCATTCTGGGAGGCAAGCGAAACGGCGCTTTCTATGAGCCCACGGTAATCACCGGCGTTCCCAAAACCGCAGACGTTGCCAAAGACATGGAAATCTTTGGCCCGGTAGTGCCTATCACGGGTTTTGACACCATAGAAGAAGCGGTGGAAATCGCCAACTCCTCCAAGTTTGGTCTTTGCGGCTGTATCTTTACCGCTGACATGAAAACCGCCTGGAAAGTGGCTGCCGAGCTTGAATGCGGCGGGGTCATCATCAACGGCGCGAGCTTTTTCCGCAGCTTTGAAATGCCCTTCGGAGGTTATAAATACTCCGGCATCGGCACCGAAGGAGTTCTCTCAACCTTTGACGAGGTAACTCTGACCAAGACCATTGTTTTGAAAAACATTATCTAAATCCATCGGTACTCCCCCGGCTTTGCCGGGGGAGATGACCGCACAGTTCCATTCATGCGCCAATTTTTAAATTGCGGGAGGCATTTGTTAAGAAACCAAAACTACTGAACCCGCCTGAAGTAATAGGCAATGAGATTTCCCCGGCTCACATAAGCCCCAACGCCTGTATTCCTGTGGTTGTTTAAAACCCTGATAGCATCGTTGAGAACTCCAATCGGGGGGCGGTCCGCGGGGTGGTCCACACAAGCCGTACCATAGATTATTTCAGGATTTTCATAAGAAGGATTTCCAGGATACCCAAAGTAATACCCCTGGTCATTCGGATTTGGATGGTAAGCATACATCATATCGGCATCCCTATTATATTGCGCAGCAAAACTGTTGAAATGATTCATTGTTCCGCCATAATAGGCCCCCCAATGCACCCACACTTTGTCGTCCGCGAGGCGTAGCTGTATCTGAGAGCCGCTATATGTAACAACTCCATTACTAGAAAAAGTAAGACTGCCGCCAGTGCAAGTTAACGCGGTAATTACCCCGCCGGAAATGGCAAGCGTTCCCGTGCCTTTATTTTCTCCATTGACATAAATGGTGAATGTTCGAGTCCCGTCGGCGGTACTGGGAACTTCAATCTCAAGCAAGGAACCGCCAGTAAGTTTTCCCTGAAACCCGGTAACATGGTTTACTTTAAGAAGTTCTTCATCATCACCGCCGCCGGAGCCA
>JAITGB010000173.1 GCA_031280945.1 Spirochaetales bacterium | reverse complement strand
TCGTTACTGCGGGGTTTCTTTCTCTTCTTGCTTCGCGGCTTGGGGCGGGGGGCTATGTTTACGTTGTAACGGACTGGGAGGACTATGCGGAGGCTGTTGCCTCGGCGGGCCGCGAAGCGCGGGGGCTTGTACTGGCGGACGCGGGGATAGGCGGTGTTCCCTGGCGGCCTGAGACGGCTTTTGAGAGAAAGGCTCTATCCGCGGGGAGGGAAATACGGGAATTTGTCTTTGTGAAGGCTCGCTCTCTTTGAGAAATGCGCAAAAATTGCGCTATTGGGCGGGAGGCGCAATTTTGCGGAGCAAAATTGCGTGAATTTAATTTTGGGCGGCTGTTTTTGGCGGTTTGGGGCAGCGCCTGGGGGAGGCGGAGCGCCGCGCAAGGGATTGGAGGGGACGCGAAGCGCGTATTTGCGCGCAGCGCAAATACCAGAGCCCCGCAAAGCCCGGTTTTTTGCGCTTTGCGCAAAAAATGCGCCCAAAAGATTGACACAGGGGGCTTTATTACTATAATGGTTTTTAAGAGGACAGGAGTAGGGTTTTCATGAAAAAAATCATCTCGGCGGTCATGGAGGGGGCAACTGGAGTTTTTCTGCTGCTGTGTCTGGGCTGCCTCCAGACGGCGCCGAGGGTCGTGGAGAGGATTCAGGAGAAAGAGAGGCTTGTTTTCCTGCAGCCTATTGATTTGCCTTTGATTGAACTCATTGGGGAGGGGCGGGTTTCCGATTTTCAATACTATATTTCTTCGGAGATTCGCCTTGAGCGTGAATACTCTGATGTGGAGTCGGGCCCGGGTGAGAACGGCGCTGTCAAAATTATCAATACCTATCAGCGGGAGATGATTCGTATTCGCAAGGGGACGCGGGGCAGTGTGATGCAGCCCCTTGATGAGGACCAGGGCAAGCGGTCTCTTCTTGTGTGTTTCGACGATAAGGATGAGTCTATGACTTTGCGTTTTACCCAGACTCACAAGCTGGGGCTTTTTGAGCTTGAGATAACGGGCGAGGCTCCGCGGCTTTCTACATCGTACGGGAACAAGCAGTACCGCATTGTTCTGCCGGGGAACCAGCGGCCTCCGCACCTTCTTGTCGAGATGCAAAACGTGGATGATTCGCGGGATGATTTGCCGGTTTTGCGGGGGCGTTCTGTGGCGCCGCGCATCGAGGAGGTTCCGGGCAGTAGTGGGGACGCGGGAGCGGACGGCGCCCGGTAATCCGTGTCTGTGGGGAAATTGTGCGAAAACACGGGGTCATGGTAAAAAAAAAGAGAGTTCCCTTTTTTATTGTTCTTGTTCTTCTTGCCTCTGGGGGGCTGTATGTTTTTTTTACGGGCGCGGGGAAAAAGGTTTCTCTTGACTACGAGTCTAGTGTTCTGGGGCGGGGGTCTATCGCGCAGACGGTTTCCAGTTCGGGCAAGATGCAGGCTGTGGGGACTGTCAATGTTCTTACCCAGCTTACGGGGACTGTGGAGCGGGTTCTTGTAGATTTTAACGATACTGTCAAAAAGGGTCAGCCTCTTGTGGAACTCGGCAGGGAGATGCTCATAATCGCCCTGCGGGAGGCTGAGGCTGCCCTGTCGCGGGCGAGGGCCCAGTACAACCACGGCAGGCAGACCTACGAAAAAAACAGGCAGCTTTTCCGGCGGGGGCTTCTTTCGCAGTCGGATTTTTCTTCGAGCAGGACGGAACTGGAGGTTCTGCGCGCGGCTCTTGTTCAGGCGGAAACCCAGCACGAGAGGGCTCGCCTCAATATAGATGAGTACGCTATTATTCTTTCGCCCATAGATGGGATTGTTCTTGACCGCAAGGTGGAGAAGGGCGAGACGGTTGTGGCGAACTCTGGTTCTGTAACCCAGCTTTTTATTCTTGCGGAAAATCTGAACACTATGGAAATCAAGGCCGAGGTTGATGAGCTTGATATTTCAAGCATCACTTTGGGGCAGGAGGTGCGTTTTTCCGTTGAGGCGTATCCGGGGAGGGATTTTACGGGCGAGGTGCGGCAGGTGCGCAAGGTCCCTGAGGTAAAGGATAATGTAGTCAACTATACGGTAATTGTTGCTACGGGGAATCCTGAGGGGCTTCTTCTTCCGGGCATGACGGCGAATATGGAATTTCTCATCGTGGAAAAAAAGGATATTCTTGTTGTGCCCAACGCGGCTTTCCGTTTTAATCCTCCGCCGGAGGCGGCTCTCGCGGCCCGGCGCAGGGCTCTGGAAGAGAGTTTGAAGGACAGGAGCGAAGAGGAGAGGAAGGCTGCCCTTGCCCGTTTTGACGAGAACGCGAAAGCCCAGAGGGAGGCTCCGCGTCCGGCGGGGGGGCTTTTTATGGGGGGCGGCAGGGGTATGCGGCCTCCCCAGAGAATGTCTTCCGGCGGGGGCGGGGGTTCTGCGTCGGGAGGGGGGGGCCAGGGTGAGGGCCGGAGAAATCTTTGGTTTCAGGGAGCGGACGGTCTTCTTGTTCCGCGTACTGTAAAAACAGGTATCGCAAACGCGTTGTACACGGAAATTGTTGACTCCCCAGAGCTTGAGGGGCTTGCGGTTATCGTCCGCGAGAAGTAGGCGGGGCGTTGTATGGCCGTTATTGAGATGAGGGGGATAGAGCGCCACTACTCTTTTGGGGAGATTACGGTGAGGGCCCTTGACGGGGTTGATGTTACTATCCAGGAGCGGGAGTTCGTTGCCATTATGGGGGCTTCGGGTTCGGGCAAATCTACTTTGATGAACGTGATTGGCTGTCTCGATGTGCCTACGGCGGGTTCGTACATTCTTGATGGCATGAACACTTCGGGGGCTTCGGCGGACAGTCTTGCGGATATTCGCAACATGAAAATCGGTTTCGTGTTTCAGGGTTTTAATCTTTTGCAGAAGACGACGGCTCTGGAAAACGTGGAGCTTCCCCTCCTCTACAACAGGCGGGAGGAGAGGGTAAACGCGGAGGCCAGGGCCAGGGAGGCTCTGGAGCGGGTTGGTCTTGCACAGAGGATGCACCATATTCCTACGCAGCTTTCAGGCGGCCAGCAGCAGAGGGTGGCTATTGCGCGGGCTCTTGTAACCCGTCCGGCCATTATTATCGCGGATGAGCCTACGGGAAATCTCGATACGGAAATGTCCTTTGAGATTATGAGTCTTTTTCAGGAATTAAACGATTCGGGAATTACTGTTGTTATGGTAACGCACGAGAATGATATAGCTCTCTGGGCCCAGAGGAAGATAGTTCTGCGGGACGGGAGGATTCTTCGTGAGGAGAAGAACGCCCTGAGGGGGCCTGCGGGGGGAGGCGCGGCGCGGGCTGTTTCCGCTTTTCCGGCGCTTCGTGAGGCGAAAACCTTTTTAAGGGTTCCTCTGCCATGAAAGCTTCGGTACTCGTCAAACTTTCCCTGCGGAGTATTCTGCGTAACAGGATGCGCAGCCTTCTTACAACCCTGGGGATTATTATTGGGGTGTGTTCGGTTATTGTCATGGTGGCTATAGGCGAGGGAACCCAGGCTTCCATTCACGATAACATTGCGTCCATGGGGACAAACCTCATTATGATAAGCCCCTACAGGGGGCCGAACTCCGTAAACCGTCTTGTTGTTGAGGATGTTGAGAAAATCCGGCGGGAGGCTGTGTATGTGTCCGCGGCTTCCGGCGTTGTGCGCGGCAGCGGTATTGCTGTGGGCGGGGTTGGAAGCTGGTCTACGACTATATACGGGGTGGAGCCGGATTACATTATCATAAAGGAGTGGAAAATCGCGGAGGGGGATTTTTTTAGCGGGAGGGATGTGAGCGTGCGGGCGAAAAAGGCTGTCATAGGTTCAACCATTGCCGGTGAGCTTTTCCCCGGAGAGAGTCCTGTGGGAAAGCGTTTTCGTATTGCCAACACTCCTTTTGAGATTACGGGCGTCCTGGAGAGTAAGGGCGCAAGCTCAATGGGCGGCGACCAGGACGACCTTATTATTGTTCCCCTTACAACGGCCATGTCGCGCATAAGGCGGAGCAGGAACCTCCAGAGTATAGAGGTGAGCGCGGTTTCCGAAAACAGGATGGACCAGGCCCAGGCGGAAGTGGAGGAAATTTTAAGGGAATCCCACAGGCTTCCTCCTGGAGCTGAGAGCGATTTTTCCATATTTAATCAGGCGGAGATTATCGAAATGGCTTCTTCGGTGGCGAGAACCCTTACCATGCTTTTGGGGGCGATTGCGGGGGTTTCTCTTCTCGTGGGCGGCATTGGCATTATGAACATCATGCTGGTATCCGTTACCGAGAGGACGCGGGAGATTGGTATACGGCTTTCCGTGGGCGCGCGGCGGCGGGATATTATGCGTCAATTTTTAACGGAGTCTGTTGTGTTGAGCCTTTCAGGGGGCGTAATCGGCATTCTTTTTGCTTTGGGGGCGGTAAAAATCCTGAATTCAAGCGGAGTTCTGAGGGCTATTGTAAATCCGGTTTTTATTCTGATTTCAGCGGGGTTCGCGGCCCTTGTGGGCATATTCTTCGGTTATTATCCGGCGCAAAAGGCGTCCCGGATGAATCCCATCGATGCCCTGCGGGCGGACTAAAGAGGAGCCATGAAGCCCTTTGAGTGTAACGGCGGCAAGGAGCCTCCGCGCGGCCAGCGGGGGCGTTTCGTATCCTTTCTCGCGGCTTTCGGGGTCTTTCTTGTTATGAGCGTTTTGGGCCTTGCTATTCTCAGGGGGCAGCTTTACGTTAATCGCCTTTTCGCCCATAACGATGCGGAGAAAACCTTAAACCGTCTTTTCAGCGTTATGCGCGATGAGTGGGTTTCGCGGGGGAGGTCTCCCCACATGGGAAGAATGCACCGTCAGGGCGGACCGGATATGGATTTTAGCGAATTCGCGGAAACCCTCGACCTCTACCCTATGCTCAAGAAAAGAATCCGGGGAATAGGCGCGTACACCCGTGCGGGAAAAACTGTTTTTAGCTATGGGGACGTTCCTGAATCCTTTGCGCTGCCCGAAAATGAGGAAGACGATGAGGAGGGGTTTTCTCCCCGCAATTATGTGTTCGACAGGGAAAGCCGTTCTCTTTTGATTGTGAACGAGCTTTCCGTCCGCCGGAGGGGGAATAACGCCGAGGACAGGGCTTCGGTTTTTCTTTTTGCGGTCAGGGAGGAGAGGTACTGGTTTAAAAACGCCCTTGCCTGGGGAATTTTTTCAGGCTGGGAGGTTCTTCTTCTTGCCGGAATTTTTCTCATACGGGGTATACTTGCCAAAAACAGCGACTACCGCCGGAGGCTCCAGGAGCAGCGCAGCCTTGTGGCCCTGGGAACTGCGGCGCGCACCCTTGCCCATGAAATAAAAAACCCCTTGAGCGCGATTCAGCTCCAGGCGGACATCATAGGCCGCCTGTGTCCCGGAAAAGTATCGGGGGAGACCACGGCCATAACGCAGGAGGTTTCACGGCTTCAGAGTCTCGCGGGCAGGGTGGGGGACTTTCTCCGCGAGCCGCGGGGCTCTCCCCGCTGTATAGACCGTGCGGATTTTAACGGAAGCCTTGTCAGGAGATGCGCGGTAGACATTCGTTTTTCCTCATCGGGAGAGCCCCGGGGGTTCGCTGACCCGGACAGGCTGCGCTCGGTTGTGGAGAATCTTCTGCGTAACGCTCTTGAAAGCGGGGGCGCGGAGCCTATCACGGCGCGGGTGGGAATGCGCGAAGGCAGGGCTTTTCTTGAAGTCCTCGACAGGGGGCGCGGCCTTCCGCCGGGGGACAGGGAACAGCTTTTTGACCCCTTCTTTACGACAAAAAATACGGGTTCAGGAGTGGGGCTTTCCCTTGCGCGGCGTTTTACGGAGGCTGCGGGAGGCCGCCTTGTTCTGGAAGACCGCGAAGGCGGGGGCGTACGTGCGGAAATCAGTTTTCCCCGCGCGGAGGAGGAAGAAGCAAAATGAAAATCCTTGTTGTGGACGATGAGAAGAATATCCGGGGCTCCCTCAAAAGGCTTCTGGAACTTGAGGGTATGAGCGCCGAAACAGCTTCAAGCGGCGAAGAGGCCCAGGGCCTTATTGAAAATCAGCGTTTTGACCTTGCCCTTTTTGATTTGAAGATGCCGGGCATTTCCGGGCAGGAGCTTATGGAATGGCTCCGGCGCGAGGGGTTTATCCTCCCTGTTATTATGATTTCCGCTCACGGGGAAATCAAAGACGCTGTTACGGCTATGCAGTCAGGAGCGCGGGATTTTGTGGAAAAGCCCTTTGATTCGGCCCTCCTCATAGAAAAAATCCGCAAAATCATAGGCGAAGCGAAGACCAAAAACGAGGCTGAGGCCGAAACGCGGACTCATATAGAGAAGCCCCGTCTTACGGGAGAACACCCTGCCATAAAAAACGTGCGCGAAAGAATTCGCAAAATAGCTCCTACGGATTCTACGGTTCTTGTTACAGGCGAAAGCGGCACGGGCAAGGAAGTTGTTGCCCGCGAAATCCACGACGCTTCTCCCCGCGCGGGGGAGCCTTTTGTCGCTGTCAATGTGGGAGCAATTCCCGAAAATCTCCTTGAGAGCGAACTCTTTGGCCACGAGAAAGGAGCTTTTACATCTGCGGACGCAAGGAGGGTGGGGCTTTTTGAGCTTGCCGGTTCCGGGACTCTTTTTCTTGACGAAATAGGCGAGATGCCGTCCCTCTTGCAGGTAAAGCTCCTCAGGGTTCTTCAGGAGAGAAAAATACGCCGCCTCGGAGGAAACCGGGACATTCCCGTAAACGCCCGGATTCTTTCGGCTACAAACAGGGATTTGGAGAAGCGCGTGGCTGAAGGACTTTTCCGGGAAGACCTTTTTTACAGGCTCAACGTGCTGCGTATTGTTCTTCCGCCCCTGCGCGAAAGAAAAGAGGATATTCCTCTCCTTGCGGAAAACCTTCTCGTAAAACTTTCATCGCGCCTTAACTGCGGAAGCCGGAAAATTTCGCCCGAAGCCCTGAAAAAACTCATGGACTACGAGTTTCCCGGAAACGTGCGCGAGCTTGAAAATATTTTGGAGCGCGCTGTTATCTATTCGCAAGGCGGCCTCATCAGGCCCGAAGATATTGAAGGCCGCCCCTTTGCAAGAACGCCCGCCCCGCCGCGCGAAGAGGGCCTTCCCGCAAGCGAAGACGGAGGCTTACTCCTTCGGGACGCGGAACGGGGGCTCATTGAAAAAGCCCTCAGGGAACACGGCGGAAACAGAACCCATGCTGCCGCGGCTCTGGGCATCAGCCGCAGAACAATCATCTACAAGATAAGGGAATACGGCATTGAGTAAAAACGAGGACAGCCTCCGTGCGGACCTGGCGGGGCTTGCGGAAAACGCTTCCCGCGTTGTTGTGGGCAAAAAACGGGTTTTGGAACTTATGACAACCGCTCTTCTGGCTGAGGGCCATGTTCTTCTTGAAGACGTGCCCGGCCTCGGAAAAACCCTCATGGCAAAGGCCCTGGCGAAAAGCATGGGCGGAACCTTCCGCCGTATTCAGTTTACGCCGGACCTTCTCCCCTCGGATGTAACGGGTTTTTCCGTGTACGACCAGAAGGCGGGAAATTTTGTTTTTCACCCTGGGCCTGTGCAGTGCAACGTGCTTCTTGCCGATGAGATTAACCGCACGATTCCCCGGACGCAGGCGAGCCTGCTTGAAAGCATGGGCGAGTTTCAGGTAACGGTTGACGGAAAAACCATCACCCTGCCCCGGCCCTTCTTTGTTATAGCGACACAGAATCCCATAGAGATGGACGGAACTTTTCCCCTGCCGGAGGCCCAGCTTGACCGCTTTCTTATGCGTATAGATGTTGGCTATCCCTCGGAGGAAGAGGAGATTGCTATCCTGGAGCGTTTTCAGGAGAACGACCCCCTTGAAAGCCTCAGCCCTGTCCTCAGCCCCGAAAAAATTTGTCGTCTCCAGAGCCTGAGGGCGGGGGTGGTTATTTCGGGCCCTGTGCGCGCATACATAGCCGCTCTTGCTGCTAGTACCCGCCGGCACGCTCTTGCGCGTTTCGGCGTAAGCCCCCGTGGAGCCATAGGAATCATGCGGGCGGCCCAGGCCCTTGCCCTCCTCCGGGGACGGGATTTTGTCCTGCCCGATGACGTTAAGGAACTGGCGGAGCCTGTTCT